>CAXBFV010000133.1:0-4378 GCA_963974985.1 uncultured Gammaproteobacteria bacterium
AAGTGATATTGACAGTAGAATTCTAGAAGTTAAGCCAAACCAGTACACCAAGCTTTGTCGCACCAATGCGAATGTTATCTCAAATATTATTGATAATATCAAAAAACGCATCCATGTTGTCGGCGGCACACAGGAAGCCATGAGTCTTGCTAAAAGTGGTTATGCTCTTTTCTCAGGCGATACCGATAAAGTGACGCATTCAAAACTGAGAACTTTTAAGTCTTGGGAAAAAATGAAAGACTTTAAAGAACGCTTTGAAGATCCAGACATTTCATTCTTAGCCAATATCATTGAACGTTATGATGTTAAATTTGGCAGCGTGATCACTCAAATTGAAAATGCCAAATACGTAAAGGAAGAAGAAGCAGATATTATCTTTTCGACTATTCATAAAGCCAAAGGTCGAGAATGGGATCATGTAGTCATTGGCGATGACTTTCCGCTCTTTAATAAAGAAGATGATATGCAAATCATGCTTCGAGAAGATGCTGAGGAGTTTAATCTTCTCTATGTCGCCATCACGCGAGCGAAGTATTCTTTATTCCTAGAAAAAGATTGCGATCGATTCATGACCCGGCTCAAAGCTTACGCTAAGCCCATCATTCAAAACATGCCAAAATACGATCCTTCTAAAGCTGCTGTTTTACCTGAAAACAACGTTAAAGCAGAAGACCACAATATGCCACCCATAGAAAGTTATGGCAATTATGAGCCCACTGAGAATGCAGAAGAATATTATGAATCAGGCATAAACTGGGATGATGCCTGACATACTATTTGTTGTTAAAGACAAGCCTCCGCTTCAATTAAAGCATAAACCTTATCTACGGTATTTTTGAATTCAGTTTCTGAATTACTGACAATATTAATATGCCCCATCTTACGATTAGCACGCACAGATTTCCCATAAGATTTTAAGTAAACATTGTTAAAAGACTCTAGACGATCATCCGTCACATCTTCACCAATAAGATTAATCATCATCACATGATTTGAGGTCACTGTTGTAGCCCCTAGCTTTTGTCCTGCAACGCCACGCAAATGGTTCTCAAATTGACTGGTTTTAGCACCATCAATACTCCAATGTCCTGAATTATGCACACGTGGCGCCATTTCATTGACGTATAAAACGTTATCTTTAACAAAGAACTCTATAGCCAAGGTACCCACATAATCAAAGTGCGTTAATACTTTCTGAATGGACTGTTGTGCCTGTTCAGTTAAAGCCTCTGGAAAATCCAGCACATGTGTTTCCCGCAAAATCCCTTCACGATGTTCATTCCGTACCAAAGGATAAAAGACAATATCACCCACCACACTTCTCGCCGCAATTTGAGATACTTCATAATCAAAAGGTACAAAAGACTCGGCAAGCAAAGCGTGCTCCCCTAATTCATTCCAAGCTAACTCAATATCTTGCTTTGACTTCAAAACATACTGCCCTTTACCATCATAACCAAAACGTCTGGTCTTGATAATGAATGGAAAACCAAAATCATGCGCGGTTTTCTGAAGGTCTGATTTACTGTCAACAGTCATAAATTGATTCGTTTTAATACCCAATTTTGTAAAGGCTTGCTTCTCAGCCAATCGATCTTGAGCTGTCTCTAGAGCACTAATAGCGGGATATACAGGCACTGACTTATTTACTTCTTTAAGTAACGCTACCGGGATATTCTCAATCTCATAAGTTACCACATCAAAGTTTTTCAGCTTTTCTACCCAATGTGAAATTTCAGATTCAGTACAACTACCATCTGCTTTAATTTCTGGTAAAGGGAAATCTGTTGTTTCAAGGTTCAGCTTTGCAGAGACTTCATGCATCATTGCCGCTAATTGACCATTTCCTAAAATTGCTATTTTTTTCATTTTAATCCTTATTTAACATCAAGTTCTTTAGCCAAGTCTCTCACTAACGTATTATAAGCACTACTAATTTTTTGATGCCCCAAACCTTCATTAGTAAATAGCTTATCCCAAGAAAGCTTCCAATGCTTTCCTGACTGTATATATTTCTCTTTTCTAATCTGATAACTAGTCCTCAAACGAGTTTCAGAATATAGGTCAATATTTCTTTTTTCAAAAACAAGGTTAATAAAATTTTTATACTGAGTGAAAAATCTTGCTGTAAAAAAAGGTCTATATACTCGTATAGTTTTATCTAATTTTCTTTTCATATTTAAAACATCAATCGGTGAGTATTTTTTCCAATCACCTACATATGTAAAATATGCATTAACATCATTAAGGGTATCTCCAACCTGGCTATAGATTTTAATTCGGTTATTAAAAACCCTCTCATCCTTTTGCAAACTCTGATTAATCATTAAGCCTAAAATTAAAATTGTTAATGGTAAAAATGCTGACACAATAAGTTTAGAGACTTCTAAGCTATTCCATAATTTTTCTTTTCTCTTCCTACTAGTCACGGTGGCTCATCCTTACTATCTATTATCTCATGTTTTTCACCATTCACATCTGTATAAGAATTATTTTGCAAAGGACTATTAATAGCTATCCCAGCTAATGAAGCACCTAAGACAAAAGAAACAGAGGCAATAAATATTATTTTCCTCATTACTATTAAACAAGTTTATAAGGATAATATTTTGCTTCCCATTGTACAGAACGAATTTGTTTTTCTAAATCATCTAATGCCATTTCTGACACACCCTCTTTCACTGCTTGCTCTGCCACGGCAACGGCAACAATATGGCTTAGTTTGCGCGCATCAGTAAGCGGTGGTAACAACATTTCAGAAGCCCCTTTTCTAAATGGCGATAATTCACTTAAAGCATGACAGGCTGCACGAATCATACCATCCGTTAATCGTGAGGCTTTTGAGGCAATGGCACCCAATCCTAATCCTGGAAAAATATAAGCATTGTTTCCTTGAGAAATAGGATACGTTTTTCCTTTGTACACCACAGGATCAAAAGGACTGCCTGTGGCAACAATCACCTTACCATCGGTCCATTTAATGAGGTCTTCTGGATGCGCTTCACTTTTTGAAGTAGGGTTTGATAAAGGCATAATGATAGGACGCTCAACGTGTCTTGCCATTTCCTTAACGACGGCTTCATTAAAGGCATTGAATGCTGTTGAAACCCCTACCAAAATAGTGGGTTTCACATGTTTCACCACTTCTTCAAGGGTGATTTTTTCTTGGTTTGCTACCTTCCAATTTTTAACTGCTTCTTTCTCATGCACATAAGGTTCTTGAAAGAATTGGATCTCCGACTGAAAACGCGTGAGTAAGCCCTTACTGTTTAAAATCCAAAAACGACTTCTGGCCTCAGCTTCAGATAATCCAGAAGCAATCATCATATCGCAAATTTGATCGGCAATCCCACAGCTTGCAGTCCCTGCACCATGCATCACAATGATTTGGTCTTGCATGGATAAGCCCTGCCCTTTAACGGCAGAGAGAATATTAGCCGTCGTCACAATTCCCGTGCCTTGCATATCATCATTGAAGGTGCACATTTTATCTTGATAACGTTCAAGATTTTTACGTGCGGTATCCCGCCCAAAATCTTCCCAGTGTAAAAACACACCCGGGAATGCAACTTGCACATGAGACACAAATTGATCAATAAAATTATCATATTCTTCGCCACGAATACGCTTATGGCGCGCGCCGATATAAAGCGGATCAGCAAGCAGAGCCTCGTTATCCGTCCCCACATCTAGAAATACAGGCAAAACACGTGTCGGATCTAATCCCGAAAATAAGATATAAACCATTAGTTTCCCAATGCTGATATCCATACCACCAACGCCTTGGTCACCGATGCCTAAAACCGCTTCGCCATCAGTCACAATAATAAAATCAATATTCTCACGGCAGTGATTTGCCAAGACTGATGAAATGTTTTCTCGGTCTTCATAATTAATATACACGCCACGCGGACGACGCATTTGAATGCTGAAATTTTGCACCGCTTCACCAACGGTTGGCGTATAAATAATGGGTAACATTTCTTCTAAATGGCACTCCACCAATTTATAAAAAGCGGTACTATTAAAATCATGCAGCTGCATCAAAAAAATATGTTTTTGGAGCGCATTCTGCTTGTTCTGAAATTGACAATATAAGCGCTCAACTTGCTCATCAAGCCCTTCTACTTTACTCGGAAGAAGACCAACCAAGTTAAGTCTTTCACGCTCCTCATGGGTAAAAGCAATCCCTTTATTTACCATGGAAGCATTTATTAAATTACGGCCCGAAATAGACACTTCAATGTGATCAATATCACCCTGTTCATTTCGTATACGACGATGGGCGATGGTATTATTACAAAACATAAGTTATCTGAAATTTAAATAAACATAGGCCATAGGATAAGTGACCTACCTTTCAAGTACAATCTATGCT
>CAXBFV010000134.1:0-4344 GCA_963974985.1 uncultured Gammaproteobacteria bacterium
TTGGTATGCCTAAACCTCCGGCCAAGTGGTACATAGTAGTTGGCACGCTGACCACTAAATCAAGCTGAGAGACTAAAGCGGCTTGATCTTCATACGCTTGAGACATATTGCCCCAGGGCCAATCTTGAATTGAAATACCTGTCTCTTTCGTAAACTGCGCTATTTCTTCAGACCTGTCTTTGTATTCAAGACTCACAAATGTCGCATCTAGGCTTAAAATAGGCTTTAAATCCTGCAAACTTCCGGCTACCATCTTTTGACCTATCGGTGATATCTTCCCTTGTAATTTTGGGTTCACCCCTAAAATAAAACCAAAACGATTACTGCCATTATGGCTTAACATTGCCTGCCCTTGAATGATTGGCGCCATACCCACCACATCTTTTTGTTGGGCAATTTCAGGTTCAAGAGATTGCCAATTTTGCAAACGCCCACCCCATTCCGTCACGCTCACTTGTGGTACCATCACTAAAACACGTTCACGGATTTCTTTATCAAAACCATTCATTACGGACAAAACGGTAATAAGTACGGCAACTCCCAAAGCAACACCTAAAAAAGAAATTGCAGAAATAAAGGAAATAAAATGATTCCGTTTCTTAGCACGCAAATAACGGAACCCAATAAAAAAAGAAAAAGGACGATACATAATTACTCAAAATCTAAATAGAACATAAGCAGTCTACCAAAGCACTTTAAGAACTACCATTGGTGCTAATGATACTCACCTCTAACTTTACCAATATTAATAGTGCTGCTAGGATTTCAAAACAAACTAATTTTTGAATTTTATCTATGAGCACAAATAACCATAAATACTTAGATACCAATACCTTTCGCGGTAAACTCTACCTTTCAGTCGAAATGTCCATTTTGGTTTGGGTTTGCTTTATGGTTGGTTTCTTACTCACTCCCGGTCATGGCGATATGGTGATTATCAGTGGTTTATGGTGTGCTATCTCAGGCATTATCGTCTTACAAGACACGCGCAGGAAAACTATTCATTCAGCCTTTGTAAGAATTGCAGGCTCCCTTTTAGGAGCGGTAATTGGCGGATTTTTCTTAACTGTTTTTAACCCAAGTTTTTGGCTTATCATCCCTATGGTGTTTGTTTCAGCCATTATCTGTAAACTTTTTAATTTTGAAGAAGGCATGCGTTTAGCGGTTTTGACAACGGCTATTATTTTTGCAGTCAGCTATATTGGTCCTGACATTTCAGGGGTTACCAATGCTACGTATCGCTTTATAGAGTCTGCCATTGGAACGGGACTTGCCCTCTTTATTCGTTGGGGGAGTTTAGAAATTATCACTCGCTTATCACATCGCAAAACTAAGGCAAATTAAACCATCAACCGCAATTTCAACTCCCACTTGTCCCTCGAAACCTTGGCGTAGTAGGGTCACGTTAGAGTACGACTTTGCCACCTTACTTTAATTTTGACTTCCATAAAATCAACAGCGCCGCAATGCTTCTTGCTTCCATAAAGTCAGGTCGCGCCAATAAAGCATCAACATCCGACAATTTCCAAGAAACCACCTCTAACGGTTCCGGCTCATCCCCTTCTAATTTATTCTCATATAAGTCTTCAGCAATGACTACATCAATTTTATGTTGCATATAATTAGGTGACAGCATTAACTCTCGCATATGGGTAAAATTACGGGCACCCATACCGACCTCTTCCATGAGTTCTCGATTTGCCCCCTCTAACAAACTCTCATCTGCTTCAACCAAACCTTTTGGGAAACCAAGCGTATAACCTTCAACCCCTACAGAGTATTCTTTAATTAGCAAAATCGTCTCATCATCTAACATCGGCACAATCATCACCGAACGATGCTTAGAAGGCTTAAGTCTTTCATATACGCGCTGCACACCATTTTCAAAAGTAAGGTGAATTTCTTCCACACTAAATAAATTGCTTTTCGCAACGGTTTTAGTTTCGGTTATGACGGGCCTGCTCATGGTTAACACCTAAGGGGTACTTTGGTCTACTATTCATAAAACCTTATACCCAAATAAAACCAAACGATAGAAATAACATGTACAAACTTAATTTTCTTATTCCAGAGTCTCACCTCAATGAAGTTAAACAAGCCTTATTCAATATTGGTGTAGGCCGCTATGAAAACTACGATCAATGCTGCTGGCAAACGAAAGGTCAAGGCCAGTTTCGCCCCCTTGAAGGCAGTACACCACATATTGGCAACCCCAATGAAATCAGCATAGTCGAAGAACATAAAGTCGAGATGCTTTGTGAAGACGCTCTGATTAAGACAGCCATTCAAACACTTAAAAAAGCACACCCTTATGAAATGCCCGCCTTTGAAGCCTGGAAAGTTGAATTTCATGGTTAAAAGATTTAATCCATCGTTTATCTCAAAACACCTTGATCTTCAGAAAGATCCTTGCTTTTATAAATGAAGTTTAATAAAAACTCTTATCACCCATGATCAAAGAAATTGTATTTGCCTCTAGTAACCCTGGAAAGATTAAAGAGGTTACTGAAATATTCGCCCCGCTTGACATTAAGATCCGACCACAAACAGATTTTAATGTCCCTGACATTGAAGAAACAGGCCTCACTTTTATTGAGAATGCTATTTTAAAAGCCCGAAATTGCTGTGCCCATACGGGCCTCCCCGCACTTGCGGATGATTCTGGCTTAGAAGTAGACATTTTAGGTGGTGCGCCAGGGATTTATTCTGCCCGTTACGGGGGCGACCATCGCAATGGCGAGAAAAATATCAACAAGCTTTTAAACGAACTTAAGGATATCCCTCAAGAAAAACGATCCGCACGATTTCAATGTTGGATGATTTTAATGAAACATGACAAGGACCCCGTACCGCAAATTTTTAATGGCGCTTGGGAAGGTTTTATTTTAAATGCCAAACAAGGCGATCACGGCTTTGGTTACGACCCTGTCTTCTATGTGCCTGAAGAAGATTGTTCCGCCGCAGAACTTACAGCTGACATCAAAAACAAACTCAGTCATCGAGGCAAAGCACTGGCTAAAATGAAGGTGTTTTTACAAAAATAATTTTATTCCAACCAAAGTGTGAATTTTTAAAAAGCCTCTGCAAAATGAAAGTAATGCGAGCAGACTGAGGCAAAAACAAATGAAAAAGCGCAGTTTACGAGTAGTAAATGAGAATTTTGAGTTTGTTTTTAACAAAAGCATGTGCCAATAGTTCATTTATGCAGAGGTCTTTTTCAGGTAGACTACGGCAAATTTTTTAATCTAAATGAGTCTATTTTGAACACGGAAGAAACCTCAGGCACAATCACTCAAAGCATTACGGTCGACGAACTACACGCAGGGAAACGCCTTGATCAAATTTTAGCAGAAGTATTTCCAGACTATTCTCGCTCTCAATTACAAAAGTGGCTTAAGCAAGGTTACGTTACCGTGGATACTCAAATCATTAAGGGTAAGCAAAAATTAATTGGTAATGAGTTGATTGAACTTCAAGTCAACATAGAAACTCAAACCGAATGGCATGCCGAAGATATTCCTTTAGATATTATCTATGAAGATGATACGGTTATTGTCGTCAACAAACCTGTTGGCATGGTCGTACATCCGGGTGCCGGTAATACTTCAGGCACACTTTCCAATGCCCTCCTGCATCATTATCCTGACATTAAGAGCGTTCCTAGAGCCGGCATCGTCCATCGTTTAGATAAAGACACATCAGGTCTACTGGTTGCGGCAAAAACACTCAAAGCCCATACTTCTCTCGTAGAGCAACTTCAAAATCGCACGGTCAAACGCGAATATGAAGCTGTCACCTCAGGTGTTATTACCGCAGGTGCGACCATTGATAAACCAATTGGTAGAAGCCCACACCATCGCACTAAGATGGCGATTAATGAACAAGGAAAACCTGGCATCACACACTTTAATGTGCTTGAAAAATATCGTGCCCATACACGAATTCGTTGCAAACTTGAA
Source organism: uncultured Gammaproteobacteria bacterium (assembly GCA_963974985.1). Taxonomy (GTDB): domain Bacteria; phylum Pseudomonadota; class Gammaproteobacteria; order Francisellales; family Francisellaceae; genus CAUZSH01. The sequence goes on from CAXBFV010000134.1 coordinate 3,960, forward strand.
ACAGGTCGTACCCATCAAATTCGTGTACATATGCTACACATCAATGCGCCACTCTTAGGGGATCAAACTTATAATCCACGGTTACGGTTACCAAATGGTGCTTCCGACGACTTGATTGCCATGCTGCGTGCCTTTAAACGCCAAGCATTACATGCTTATCAACTTGGATTTGTTCATCCTGATACTGGCAAAGACGTTTCCTTTAAAGCAAAGCCTCCTGAAGATATGCAGGAACTTATTAAAGTCTTACGTGAAGACATGCAGTCGCTTTATCAAAAAGAAGCGGATGAAGATGAACACTTTGAATGGGATTTGGATTTTTAGTCTCTAAGGAAGTGGAAGTAAATAAGTTAAAAGGTTGGCGCAGTATATTTATTCTCAATCA
>CAXBFV010000135.1:0-4319 GCA_963974985.1 uncultured Gammaproteobacteria bacterium
CCAATGCCAAGGTATTAACCAAACTTTTCCAAGACACCGACACACCAGAAAATACTGATAAAACACCCTCTAAAAATAACTGGCTTTCCCTTGATTTAGAAAATCTTCTACCATTAGTTTGTAATACAAAAATAATATTGCCAAAGAAAAATAAAATTGAAAAAAAAGTTGCCGGCAGAATAAGCATAATCTGATCACGCTCTAAACATGCGTGATGAAACACGTCCAAATTCCCCTGATGTAAAATATTTAAAACAATATGATTCAATACATTAAAATATAAAGATGTCATGCATACCGAATAACCCAAAGCATAAAATACGAGACGCCCAGTACTATTTTTTTTGCAAGGCATCGCATTCATACATAATGCTTGCTTATTCACAAAAAAAACGCCGACACTTGCCAATAAGGTTAATAAAAGCGCTAATAACAACGGAAAATGAGCACCATAGATCAAAGCAAAAAAAGAAGAAATAGTCACCAAAGATTTAAAGTGAATCCCAAAAGATAGCCAGATATTTTTATCTTTTTGATAAAGCATTCCTCTTAACATCATATTCGCTTTTGCAGATAGATTAATCTGCTGGCTAATCGCCATTAAGGTGCAGCCCACTGCTGCAATAAAAATAATGATCACATGCACTAATGCACGATGTGCAACCATTGGTGATAACGCATTAAGCCCAACATGTCTAAAAAAGAAGAGTGCAGAAATAAAATACAACGAAAAAGAGCTTGCATTATAAATAAATAAACTAAATTTAATAAAAATGACAACATGCTTTGCTCTACAACCTAGCTTGAATACTCTTTGTAGGCAGCACCCATAACAAAATTGTGACCGCTATATAAACATAAAGAAATCTTTGATCTATAAACATAATTTCCAACACTAGACATCATCGCGACAATAGGGACATGATACAATAAAGCACCCCTTTTTTCAGGTTTATTTTGTATCTGTTTGTAAGTGGTGTATTTTTTGCAGTACTCTATATCAAACCCTAACAGGTAATGACATCACTACTTTAAACCCATGAGGCTTAACATTGTGATAACTTAATTGTCCTTTATGAAATTCAATTGCGGCCTTCGTAATGGCAAGCCCCAAACCATAGCCTTCCACATCACTCTCTATCGCCTCGACACTTCTCTGGTATGGCGTATTGATTTTAGTTAATTGCGCTTTGGTTACCCCAGGACCGTCATCGGTCACGGCAATTAAAATATAATTTTGATCTACCGTACAAGACACTTCGTAGTGCTCAGCATATTTAACCGCGTTATTAATGACATTGCTAATCCCGCGTTTTAAAAGTGCGGGGTAACCTTGAATTTTGGTTTCTTGAGGAAGCAAGTTTTTATAGCTGAATTGATAGCCTCTTCGAATAAAATAAGCCTGTAGATCATTCATATAATCATAAATAGAAAAAGTTTCCGCCCTGTTACGTGCCCCACCTTCTGAGAAAGCTAAAGAAGAGTCAATAATCATCTGAATTTCATTCAACTCTGCCATCATATTATCAGCGGTTTCTTTATCTTTAATGAAGTGAACAAGCAATTGTAATTTTGCTAAAGCGTTGCGCATATCATGAGACATTGAAGCCACCACAAAGGTTTTCTCATGGATCAAACGATCCACTTGCTGCTTCAAACCATTAAGTTTCTCAGCCATATCATCCGGCACAATAGGCAAAGCGCCTTTCCCACTTAAACCACCTGAAGCGTGATCAAAAATAATTTTTGGAAAAATATAACGCGTGATGTAAAGCAAAAAAATAAGCAAGGCAATGATGATAAGATGAATAGTCACATTAAGACCCAACAAAATAAACATCTCATCTGAATGCTTAATACTCACATACAGCGTAAACCATTTATGCTTGCCACTTTGCATGCGACTCGTTAGCGCAAGCGTACTATTTTTGTAAAGTAGCTGCTCTAATTGCTTTAACTTTTCATGATCAATAAAAGCCGTATTAATTTCAATTGCACCCTGTACTTTTTTAAAAATGACATTATATTCTCCTGATTGAGTGTTTGGATCATAATGTGTTTGATAAACTATTGAATCGGGCTTTGAACTTGTTTTAGAAAAAAAATTATTCCCAATTCTGAGCATACTGAGCACTGTATTTCTCACCTCATTCTTGTAGGATTTTTCTTGATAGTGGTTTTGAATAGTATAAATAATCAGAGTGTGCAATAAGACCAATAAGTGTAGATTAGAAAATCTTAATTTGAGCCTCTCTGTTAAAATAAGGACGCTATACTTTTTTTGAGAAATGATCTTCATAAATTGCTAGCAAACAGGGCAAAAAGAACAAGATAAGCCCTGTTGCAAAGAGCAAGCCAAACACAATTGAGATAACCATTGGAATCAAGAATTTAGCCTGAAGTGAGGTTTCAAATAAAAGCGGCACCATTCCCACAATTGTTGTAATTGAAGTCAATAATACTGGACGTAAACGCGTACGCGCAGACTCCAGTAAGGCCTTTGACGCTTCCATGCCTTTTTCTCTTAATTCCCGATAAGTCGTGAGCAAAATAATCGAGTCATTAATCACAATTCCCGACAACCCAAACAACCCAAACATCGAAAGAATGGTCATATCATAACCCATAATTAAATGCCCAATAATCGCTCCCACCAGCCCAAATGGGATCATCACCATAACCAGTAAAGGCCAACCATAAGAAGAAAAGACCAAGGCTAAAATAAGATAAATAAGCACAATGCCAATCACTAAACCTGTCAACATATCTGAAAAAGTTTGTTGCTGTTCTTCGGCTTTACCTTTCAATCGATAATCCACATTAAACTTTGATTTAATTTGTGAAAGAACTTCTTGTTGAACGCTGTCTAGTACACGATTGGCATTGGTAATTGAAGTATCTACATCTGCGGTCACATTAACGGTTAATTCCCCCCCTTCATGCATGAGTGTATTAAACCCTCGAACCACTTTAATCTGAACTAAATCATCTAAGCGCACCATATTGCCATTGGCTAGACGAATAGGTAAATCACCCATATCCAACACTGAATGTTTATTTTTATCTGTCAATGAAACCACCAAATCAATTTCATCTTGCCCTTCTGTGACGCGCTGAACTAACTGCCGAGCATAAGCAGCCCCTACTTGTGAAGAAATATCACGCACCGTCACACCTTTTGCTTTTGCAGCAGAAGTCAGTTCAAGCAACCACTCTTCACGCCCGTTGGGTAAATTATCAGAAATATTTTCCACGCCTGGATAAGCTTCTAGTTTTGATTGGATAAACAATGATGCAGATTTCAAAGCACCTGGTGTTTTTCCCGACAGGCTAATGTCAATATCTTGGCCTGGCGGTCCACCTGCAGGTGAGGCAATAACAAGCTTCGTAATCCCCGTGGTGTTTATGAGTTTATCTTTCCACTCAGTCATTATTTTATTATTTGAAATTGAACGCTCATCAGGCATGGATAATTCAACATTGAGATGTCCGACATTTTCACCAGTTTCAAATTTTTGATCTCCACGCAAGTCAGAAGTTTTACCTAGACTTTCAGTCATAATCGTCACCAAAGGTGGCTCATTCGGATGTGCCTGAGCTTCTTTATCTGAAATTTGATACAAGTCTTCACGTGCTCTCAACAAGAAATTTTGCACTACTTCCTCTTTAGTGCCAGGGACAAAATTTACATTCAGCTTAACAACATTTGAGTCTGGCATTTTAAAAAATGTAAAAGGAACATGCCCCCCAACCAATAAACAAATTACCATCACCCAAGACATCGCTGAAACAATGACCACACTCCAACGGTGCTTAACTGCTTTTTTCAACCAACTTGCAAACAACACATCTCGAAAATAAGCAAAACCATTATCAAATTTTGTTCTAAATTTTGATTTCTGAGTAGGGTCAATTTTATCAAGACTATGTTTTAAGTGATTCGGTAATATTAAAAAGCATTCAATCAATGACGCAATGATCACACAGATGACAACCAATGGAATCGCAAATAAAATTTGCCCCATAATGTCGCTGATAATCATCAAAGGTAGAAATGCGGCAATCGTCGTCAAAGATGATGCCAATACTGGAATAAACATTCGTCGCGCACTCGTAATCGCCGCATCCGTTGCATTCATACCATTACGGAACTCATGATAGGCATTCTCACCCACCACAATGGTGTCATCGACAATAATCCCCAAGGTCATAATAATCGCAAACAAGGACACCATATTAATTGAGCCACCCAAAAGCTGTAAGACATAGAGTGCTGCCAAACAAGAAACTGGAATCCCCACTGCTACCCAAAATGCCAC
>CAXBFV010000136.1:0-4253 GCA_963974985.1 uncultured Gammaproteobacteria bacterium
TTGGAAAACTAAAGGAGCCTCCATCAACCCACAAATATTGCTGAAGAACCGTAAATTATTATTTTGAATTTATTAAATGCTGTATATTGATCGGTTTGTTTTGTTGTACTACTGTGTTACCACAAAGCTACATTTTAGAATTTTAAGATGCCTCAAAATAGAAAGGATAATTTTCAAAACCTTTATAAAATAATTCTTTCTTTAGAAACAAAGGAAGAGCTTTCTTTATTTCTTGAAGATCTTTGCACGCCAGTTGAGTTAGAGTCTTTAGCGGATCGCTGGACTTCAGTTTTAGAATTAAAGAATGATAAACCATACCGAAGGATTCATGAAGATACAGGTGTTAGTATTACCACGGTTGGACGCGTTGCGCGCTCTTTATCTTATGGTGCAGGAGGCTACGAGTTGGCTTATCAAAAATTAGAAGGAAGTCAAAATGAAAGATAATCAACGTCTTCGCATTGCCATACAAAAAAAAGGACGACTTAATACAGAATCCATGAAACTTTTAGAAGGCTGTGGGATTAAAAGTCGGCTTTCCAAGAGCTCACTTTATTGCCATTCTCAAAATTTCCCTTTAGATATTTTATTTGTCAGAGATGATGATATTCCAAATCTTGTCAATAGTGGAATATGTGACTTGGGGATTGTCGGTGAAAATGAATTAGAAGAGGTCTCTTTAGGGTTTAGGCAAAAAAATATTGAGAATAAGATGAAGGTGGCAAATCAATTGGGTTTTGGGCGCTGCCGTCTTTCTATTGCTTTCCCTATGGCTAAATCCTATCTTGGCATTCAGGATTTGGCGGGAATGAAGATTGCAACCAGTTATCCAAATTTGCTTGAAGACTTTTTTAAACGACACAAGCTTAATGCCTCAGCGTTAGAAATTTCAGGCTCGGTTGAAATTGCACCCAATTTAGGGATGGCCGATGCGATTTGTGATTTAGTTTCAACAGGGCGGACCTTGGAAGAAAATAATTTAGTTGAGGTTGAAGAAGTTATGTCGAGTCAGGCAGTATTAATACGCTCAAAAACTGCATTTACGCCCTTGCAAGAACAAATATTTTCGCGGCTATTGCGCCGGATAACAGGTGTTATAGAAGCAAATGAGAGCAAGTATATTATGTTTCATGTGCCAAAAAGTGCGCTGGCTAATATCTCAAAAATGTTGCCAAGCAGTGACGGGCAAACGATCATCCCTTTATGTGGGAATGAGGAAAAAGTAGCTGTGCATACCGTTACCCACGAAGATGTATTTTGGGACACTTTGGAAAATTTGAGACTGGCTGGGGCGACATCCATTCTTGTTTTACCTATTGAAAAAATGCTGAAGTAGTTAACATTATGATGGAAATTTTAAGATGGAAATTATTGTCAAATGCGGAACAAGACGAAGTTTTAAAAAGACCCGTGGTTTCAAATCAAGCACAGTTAAAAGCCCAAGTCTCAGAGATGTTGCAAAAGGTGAGGCAAAATGGTAACCATGCGCTTTATGCGTATACAGAGAAATTAGACGGCGCTTCGTTGTCAAACTTGAGAGTCAGTGATGCCGAATTATTAGAAGCAGGGCGTGCGGTTTCAGAGCAGGATCTTCATTTACTTAAATCGGTAATTGCCAGGATCAAGCACTATCACGAAGCCTTTTTGCCCAGTGAGCAATTAGTTGATACAGGAGATGGGGTTCAGTGTCGTCGACTTTATCGACCTATTCAGAGAGTAGGTTTGTATGTTCCCGGTGGATCGGCACCTTTGATTTCTACCTTAATGATGTTGGCGGTTCCGGCACAACTCGCAAAATGCCCCGTGTCTGTTATTTGTACGCCAGTCAATAAAGCCGGGAAAGTTCATCCGCTTTTATTAGTAGCGGCAAAGCTTTGTGGGATTAATAAAATTTATAAATTAGGAGGTGCGCAAGCGATTGCTGCCATGGCCTATGGTACGGAGAGTGTTCCTAAGGTTGATAAAATTTATGGCCCTGGGAATAGCTGGGTCACTGAAGCGAAAATACAAGTTTCGGAAGATGCAATGGGAGCGGCGATTGATATGCCTGCTGGACCCTCTGAAGTATTAGTGATTGCAGATAAAAAGGCGAACCCTGCTTTTGTGGCAGCTGATTTACTTGCGCAAGCGGAGCATGGGCCAGACTCTCAGGTTATTTTGATTACGGAAAGTGAAGGATTGGCAGAGCAGGTTATCACTGAGCTAAACCATCAACAGAAAACGCTTTCACGTCAGGATATTCTCCAACAATCTTTGCAGTATGCACGAATTATTGTAGTTGAGGACATTGCAGAGGCTATTGCAATTAATAATCGTTATGCGCCAGAGCATTTGATTTTACAAGTAGAAGATGCAAAAGCATGTCTTCCCTTGATTCAAACCGGAGGTGCCGTGTTTATGGGCGCGTGGACGCCAGAAGCTTTAGGCGATTATGTGACGGGTTCTAACCATGTGCTGCCAACATATGGGCACGCGCGAAGTTTTAGTGGGTTGTCCGTGACTGACTTTATGATTGCTATTAGTGTGCAAGAGGCAAATAAGCAGGGCATTCAGGCGATTGGGAATTTAGCGATGGCGCTCGCCGAAATTGAAGGACTTGATGCGCACAAAGAAGCGGTTAAGATTCGTTTAGAGGCTTTAGAGAAAATAACTTTGGAGAGGGTTTGAGGTGAGCGCAGATAAAGTTTTAAATAAAAAACCCCTTAGTTTTGAAGCATTGATCCGAAAAGATTTGCAGAATTTCGCCCCTTACGCTTCTGCGCGTTCTGAAAAAATAACGGGAGACGTGTGGCTGAATGCAAATGAAAACCCTTGGGACAGTGGATCAGATAATGCTTTGTGGAATCGTTATCCTGAGCCTCAGCCACAATCTTTAATAACCCTTTTATCACAATGCTATCAGGTTAAAGAAGAGGAACTGTTAATCACTCGAGGCAGTGATGAATGTATTGATTTGTTAGTGCGTTTGTTTTGTGAATATCAAAAAGATAGCGTGTATGCGTGTGCCCCAACTTTTGGGATGTACAAGGTGGCTGCGGCACTTCAGGGTGTTCATTATGCCGCTTTTTCTTTAGAGGAAGCAAAAGATTTTGAATTAGAGGTGGGCGCGTTTATTCAGTCGGTGCCCACATCATGTAAAGTGGTTTTTTTATGTTCGCCCAATAATCCGACAGGCAATAGTCTCTCTCCTCAAGTCGTTGAGAAAATTATAGTGGCATTAAAAGGGCGCTGTATTGTGGTGGTGGATGAGGCCTATATTGAGTTTTCTCATGCGGCTAGTTTTTCCATAGAGATCCAAACTCATGATCATTTGGTGGTATTGCGCACACTTTCAAAGGCTTATGGGCTGGCAGGTGTGAGAGTGGGCGCCATGATTGCTCACCCTCGTTTAATTGCGTGTGTGAAAAAAATATTAGCCCCTTATCCGATAGCTAAACCTTGTGTGGAGGCGGTTTTGAAAGCCTTAAATTCAGAGGGACTTGCGGTCATGGCGTCAAGGCAAGCTCTAATTTGTGAAGAGCGTGAGCGTCTTTATCAAGCGTTTCAAAATTTATCCATTGTGCATAAAGTTTGGTCCTCAGGGGGTAATTTCCTGCTGATTCGATTTACTCAAAATATTTTTGAGACGTGCTTAGAGCAAGGTATTGTCATGCGCAGCATGTCAAAAGTTTTGGGTGATTGTCATATGATTCGTGTGAGTATTGGAACCCCAGATGAAAATAATCTTGTTATTAATATGTTGGAACTTTTGAGTATGGCTTATGAGACAGTATAAATACCTCTTCATCGACCGCGATGGAACATTAATCTATGAACCTGAAGATCAGCAAATTGATAGCATTGATAAGCTGGCTTTTTTACCTGGTGTTTTTGAGGGCTTGCTTAAACTTCAGCGGGCAGGGTATAAATTAATTATGGTGAGTAATCAAGATGGACTCGGGACGGCGTCTTTTCCACAGTCTGATTTTGATGCGCCACATGATTTAATGATGAAGCTATCATTTTTAGGAATGATAATTTCTATATGGTTTTTATATTTATTAAACACATAGGAGACATTTATGGAACAAGGTTTCACAAAACTAAACAGAAAAGAATATAGATATTTTGAGGAGTGGTTAAGCAAACATCTTAAAGAACTATACGAAAACAAAATAGCATACGAGGTTCGTTGGCAAGACGAAGATTTTTATGTTAAACTTTGTGACGAAAGTAGTTACACGATTGATGATATAATGCTTGACATTCAACAA
>CAXBFV010000137.1:0-4229 GCA_963974985.1 uncultured Gammaproteobacteria bacterium
CACTCATTTCTTTTTCTGCAACATCTCTTAAGTCTTTAACTTCTTCAATAAATGAATTGGTATTCATATTTAAAATTCCCCGTATTTGTATTTATAAAAAATCAGATTTAACTTTCTGCTTATTTATCTAGAGCTCAGCTTCTCGAACGGCTTTTTCGGCTTCTTCACTAGTGAGACCATACTTGGTTTGGACATGCCCCACCATTTTTTCAAAATCACCTTTAAGCTTACATTCTGGGTTGCCTGTTACTTTTCCCCATTCGCTTTTTAACGTGCCAATAAATTGTTTCCAGTCACCTTTTGCTATGTTTATATTCACTGAAGCCTCCTTTTAAAACAATTATTTATCATTTATTCAGACTCACCTTCTACATGATTTTTAATAGCATGATATCCGTCATGAGCAGACTCTTTCGTACCATCATAAACGTCACTTGCAGTATCCTTAGTTGTTTCATAAGCTTTCTTTGTATGCTTTTTTGTAGCATCCCATGCTTCATGAGACTTATCTTTGACATATTCGGCAGTTCCATTTGCCATATGTTTTGTTGTGGGGAGCGCTTCTTTGGCGTGGCTCGATGCAGTACCTTCATGAGCAAAAGCGCTCAATGGTATAAAAAACGATGCACTGAGTATAATTGATGTTGTTAACCATGATTTCATCTTCATTTTCCCTCCTTGTCTTGACAATAACAACTATAGCAAATGTGACAAAATTGTCAATTTGAGTGAGGATTTTCATTTTGTTTTGCCTTTTTGACAGAGTTGTCTTTTTAGGAGGTACTGAGTGTTAGATCTTAAAGCCAAAATCTTGCATTGAAAGTTTATATACAATCTGCATGTCTAAATATCCATCAATTAGTTTTCTAGTTTTAAAAAAATGAAGCAACATTCTTTATAAATGTTCAGTGGATAAATAATTAAATTGCTTTTTATGGCACATTTAATTATTATTTTGGCAAAATAAAATTGACAAAGTGAGCATAAATTTGCCTATTATAACACCAAAATCTGAAGGCGAAGATAAAATACAGTTTAGAGCTCGACTCAAGAAAAGTGTTTATGATGACATTGAATCTTATTGCGAGTGGGCAGGAATAAAGTATAAAGATTATTTTATTGAACAAGCTTGCCTGTATCTTTTTCAGCAAGACCAAAATTGGCAAGATTTTAAAAAAACCAGCTAAGAACTTATGAAAATACGGCGCCTCTTCTGCGTTTCTAGCTGTAATGGAACTGCCAATTAGTCTAATATTGGCGCTTTCAATAGCTACACCTGGGTTAGACCCAATAGCAAAACCCACACCTGCTCGAGCAGCATTAATATTATCACCAATCATGACTGCTTTTTGATTTTGAGCATTTAATCTCCAAATATTAAATTTTTATATGTTACTTGAGGTTGTCAAATAAGGTGACGCATCAACATTCTCAGCGCTCATCATATCGGCAATACGCTCCAATGAAGAAATTAATAATGACTGCTCCCAATTTTTTAAACTTTCAAAATTTTCTGTAAATTTTTCTTGAAGGATTGCCGGACTATCAGCAAAAAGCTCGTTCGCTTGCTGCGTTGCGGTAATCACCACCTTACGCTTATCTTTATCTGTTCGCTCGCGCTTTGAATAGCCTTTTTTTTCTAGTCTGTCCAAAATAGACGTAATTGTTGCCGGGCTTAAATTAGCCGTCTGCGCAAGCGTATTCCCATAAATGCTTTTCTGCTGAACAATAATTTTAAGCACCACCATTTGAGGACCAGTCAAACCATAGCGCTTCTCTAGTTGCTTAGAATACAAATCAATTGATCTGGTTATTTTTCTAAGTAAAAGTAATATTTCTTCTGATTTATCAAGCAATATTAAGCCTTTCAAAAAAATTTAAGATTGATATTTTACCAATATATAGTTAGAATGCAAACTAATTCAAACTAGCCCATAAATGAGAGCATGAAAAACAAACCTTTTACAATTTGTGGTGAAACCATTCAACCTGGAGAATCAGCTTCATTGGCCATGCCCTTACCTGAGCTTTTTAGCTGCGCACCCATGTATATGCCTATTAAAGTTATTAATGGGAAAAACCTCGGACCAGTCTTGCTTGTTATGGCCGCGATGCATGGCAATGAGCTTAATGGCACAGAAATTATCAATCAGCTTCTAAGATCATCACAACTTAAAAAGCTCAAAGGCACTTTAATCTGCATCCCTATCCTCAATGTACAGGGATTTATCAATAAAACTCGCACACTGCCTGGAGGGATTTCTCTCAATGAAAATTTTCCTGGATCCCCTGATGGAAGCCATACGGAGCGTACCGCTCATCTAATCTCTAGTGAAATATTATCGCTTGCTGACTATTGTATCGATCTCCAGACAGGTTTTCTCAACTATAGTAATTTGCCTCATATTTATATTGGTCGCCACAGCCTAAAAGAGCGCGCTTTAGCCGAAGCTTTTTCAGCCCCAGCCATCTCAAAAATAGATGCGCAACCAGGCTCTCTCAGAGCCACTGCAGAACAAGAAGGAATCCCATGCTTAACCTATGAAGCCGGTGAAGCAATGCGATTTGATGAGGACGCGATTAAAGTCGGTCTAAAGGGCGTATTAAGTATTCTCCGAGAAATCGAAATGTTAACCGCCAAAACACCGCCTAAAACTAATCTCTCTTTTATGATGGAAGATAGTGAGTGGGTGCGCTCCCCAACCAGCGGCATCAATCACTCTAAAATCCAACTAGGTCAAGAAATTTCAAAAGGTGAGATTTTATCATCGATAAGAGATCCTTTTGGCTCAGGTATTGATGTTAAAGTAAAAGCACCCAGTGAAGGCATCATTGTTGCAGTGAATAACCTGCCACTCGTACATGAGGGCTCAGAACTATATCAAATTGCATACTTTAAAAAACACGACCAAGCCGTTTCACATTTTGAAGACTGGGAAACTGACGAACATGAAAAAGAACACAAAGCAGGCGAGTAATTAATGATTCAAAATCAAAAGATAACGGCACTTGGCACCTTTATATGGCTGATTGCAGCAAGTTTCTTTCTTTATGAGTTTTTTCTACGAACCTTTGTTGGCTCCCTAGCCCATCAAATTATTCCTGACCTTCATCTCAGTATTGAGCAATTCACTATGGTTGGATCTGCTTATTATTTCGCATACGGACTGATGCAACTACCTGTGGGCATCTTAGCAGATAAGTTTGGCGTGAAAGGGATTATGACTTTTGCCGCCATTTCATGTTCTGTTGCAACCTTCTTATTTGCGCATGCTACCGGTTATTATTCTGCCGTAGCCAGTCGATTTTTAATGGGAATGGGCTCTTCATTTGCTTTTGTTTGTTTATTGGTTATCGCCTCTAATTGGTTCCCAAGAAAATATTTTGGTTTCTTCTCAGGATTTTCACAATTTATTGGCACAATGGGTCCTGTTGCTGCTGGCGGACCACTTATTGCTTTACTAATAGAAATGCATACTGGTTGGCGCACCACCATGACTTACGTTTCTTTTGCCGGCATCTTTATTGCAGTCTTTGCCTTTCTATTTATTCAAGGGAAACCGGATAATGCAGAAGGAAAAATGCTTTTTATCCCAAAATCTGAACCAGCCTTAGTGAAAATAAAGCGATTAATGAAAACCAAACAAGCCTGGATCATTGCGGCCTATTCAACAACAGTCTACATCTCTATCTCTCTGATGGCTGCTGTATGGGGAACTGATTATTTAGAATCTCGGGGATTAAGCCAAGCCTCTGCGGCTTCAATGATTTCGATTGCTTGGATAGCTTATGCTATTGGCTGCCCGGGGTTTGGCTTTTTATCAGACCTTACAAAACGTAGAAAACCATGGATGGCTTTATGTGCACTTCTAGGTCTTATTAGCACATTTGGCATTGTTTTTGGTGGATTTACTAGCGCCTGGGTTTATGCAATATTATTTATCATGTTTGGTCTTGCAGCTACGGGTCAAAATCTTGGATTTGCAGCAATTATTGAACAATCAGAATCCAGCATTAAAGCAACTGCTCTAGGACTAAATAATACTTTCATTATTTTTTCTGCAGCCGTTCTACCTTTAATCTCAAGTTGGTTCATCAACCGCGCATCTCATGGTCATAGCTCACATTTAGTCAGCCATGATTTTATCGTTGGTCTGTCATTTATGCCCGTTTTGTACCTTGTTTCATTATTTATTTCGATATTCGTTTTAAAGGAAACCTTTTGCAAA
>CAXBFV010000138.1:0-4219 GCA_963974985.1 uncultured Gammaproteobacteria bacterium
GAAATGGAAGCCTATAAGGTAGATTTGTAAATTAGTTATGGCTATGAATTTAAACCAGTTTAAGTCTGCTGATTGGCGGGAAACCATTAAGCAAAATACACGTAAAACCTATCTAGTCATTTTTCTATTCTTGATTATGTTTCTAGCGTTGGGCCTTTTAATTGATTTTATTTGGCGCTACAACACGGTTGGGGTATACGTACAAAATGCTTATGGCCAATATAAAATGATGGCAGTACCACCAGGGCAATTGTTTGTAGAATTAATTACCTTTAAGTTGATGCCTTATGCAACGATTATAAGTGTGCTCGCAGCGATTGTTTGGGTGTTCTGTACATTTTCTTTCTACAATAAGATTATGCTAAGTGGCACGCAATATATAGAAATTTTGCCTGATAGTTCAGATGCGCTTTCTCAGAAAATCTACAATGTTGTAGAGGAAATGAAGTTGGCGGCAAATATGTCTTACATGCCGAAAGTTTATTTAATTGAAGCCGACTATATGAATGCTTTTGCATCAGGCTACTCAGAAAAATCAGCGATGGTGGCAATTACTCGAACCTTGGCTGAAGCATTGAGTCGTGATGAATTACAAGCCGTTATGGCGCATGAATTGACACATATTAGAAACCAAGATATTAAGCTGAATTTATTTACCATAGTTTTAGCTAACATGTTGATGTTTATGGTCGATATTTTGTTTTATTCTGTTTTATTTGGTGGGTCAGGTCGAAATCAACGAGATGATCGTAATAATAATGGAAATAACATCATGATGATTATTTTTGTTGTGGTGATGGTGTTGAGATTTGTGTTGCCGCTTATTACCTCTTTAATGATGTTGTTCTTGAGTCGAACTCGTGAATACATGGCAGATGCAGGTGCCGTTGAACTGATGAGAGATAATACGCCAATGGCAAGGGCATTATTGAAAATTAATAGTAACCATCAGGAACCTGAAACCGCACAAGCTTATAAGCAAACTTCTAATGAGCGTTTACGGCGTGCGTCTTATATCTTTGATCCAAATAGTGCGCAATTAGCAGAGCAAAAAGAAAGCTCTGATCTTTTCTCGACGCATCCAAGTTTGAAAAAGAGATTGGCAGCAATGGGTTTTAAACAAGGTGTTTAATGGCCTACAACAAGGTCTTTTCCAGACTCTGGTTTTTTGAGTAAAAATACAAAAGGCAGGGCGATAATAAGCATCCAAAACCCTAAATAGCAGGCATCAGAAAAACCAACCATAGAAGCCTGTGAGTATACAATATTCCCAATTTGAGAAATAGTTTCGGGAGATTTGGCTGGCCAATGTGTATTTTGGAGCCAGGTCATATAGTTGGGATTCATGGTGCTGATATTACTAGAAAGCGCGTGCCACATGACTTGAGTTTGGGTGGTCATGATGGTAACGAGTACTGATATTCCAATTGAAGTGCCGATACCCCTAGAAAAGCTAAAGAGTCCACTGGCTTCAGCGAGTTGATCTTGCTTTAAACTTTGTAAGGCAATGGTGGAAATAGGCACAAAGAAGAAGCCCATACCAATCCCTTGAATGATGCTAGGGTATACCAGCGCCCATGCGCCAGCTTGAAGGTTAATAAGGGCAAAATCGTAGGTTCCCCATGCAGTTAATAAAATTCCAATAGCAATAAGATAGCGCATATCCATTTTTTTTGATAAGGGGCTAACCACAACCATTGCAAGGGCTGCTGCAATGCCACGAGGTGCCATTAAGAGACCTGTAAGCTTAGGGGAATAGTTCATAAAGCCTTCCATGAGCAAAGGTTGCAAAATTAAGATGCCAAAAAGGCCTCCGGTATAAAGCACCATTAAGATATTTGCGGCGCTATAATCCCGATCTAGAAAAAGTTTAAGATTGATGATGTTGTCTTTTTTATTCCAGCCGCGATAAATAAAGATAAGAAAGCCAAGCACCCAGATAAGCAGAAGTGCCAAAATAAAATTAGATTGTAGCCAGCCATCATCATTGCCACGATCTAGAAAAATTTGTAAAGCTGCAATGACTGTGGACATCAATAGCAGACCAGTCCAATCGATTTTAACTTTAATGACCTTTGTTTCTGAAATGTAGAGATAGGTCATGGTGATGGCAATAATACATACCGGAACATTAATGTAAAAAATCCAACGCCAATTCATGTGATCTGCGATATATCCGCCTAAAGTTGGACCAAGCACAGGGGCGGCCATAATCCCAATGCCCCATATAGCCATGGCTTTGACTTGCTCTTTAGGTGGAAAAGTATCTCGTAAAATATACATGGATAGCGGGACAAGTGAAGCACCAAAAACACCTTGAAGGACTCTAAATGCAATCATTTCTGTCAGGCTAGTAGATAGACCGCACAAAACGGAAAAGATGACAAACCCCATGATGTTTATCAGTAGTAATTTTTTTCGTCCAAACATGTCAACCAAAAAACCAGTCAACGGCATAAAAATAGCAGCAGCAACAATATAAGAGGTGACAACCCAGGTAATGTTTTCAGTGCTTGCCCCAAGAGAGCCAGCCATATTATGCAGAACGACATTAACAATTGTTGTGTCAATGATCTCAATCATGGCGGCGAGCATCACGGTAATGGTGATGAGCCATTTTAAGGTATTGGTCATGTTTGAACTGTTTTGGGCGTCAGTCATGAAATTAATTTAGAAGGTGGTAATAAGTGTGGGGTATTCTAACGTCTTTTTTCCAAAAGGCCAGGACCCATTTTTTGACATGGATTTTTAACGGAAATACGTGCCAGTCATTGGTTTATTTAGAGGGCTTTCTAAGTTTGGTGCGAATGACTTCAACAATAGCTGGCATGATGGAAAGAATGATGATGACTAGGACCACAATGGCAAAGTTATTTTTTATCATGGGCATGTTGCCAAAGAAGTAGCCGAGGTATGTGATGGAGACCACCCAAAGGGCAGCGCCCACAATATTATACAGCATGAATTTACGATAAGTCATGCTGCTGGCTCCAGCGACAAAGGGGGCGAAGGTTCTGACAATTGGCACAAAGCGTGCAATGATGATGGTTTTGCCACCATATTTTTCATAAAAGGCATGGGTTTTATCTAAGTATTTTGTTTTTAAGAAGCGTGCATCAGGCTTAAAGAGTTTTTCTCCTAGATAGTGGCCAATCCAATAGTTGCAGGTGTCACCAATCACGGCAGCGGTGAAAAGGATAAGGACCAGTACATGAACATTTAGGGTAACACCATCTATTGCAGTGAGTGCGCCTGCTGCAAAAAGTAAGGAATCACCTGGTAAAAATGGAGTCACAACTAGACCTGTTTCTGCAAAAATTATTAGGAATAAAAGTCCATAAGCCCAATGACCAAAATAGTTAATCATGTCGGTAAGGTGGTGATTTAGGTGTAAAACAAAATCAATAAGATAATAGATAGTACTCATATGGCGTAATAACTTTTAGAAAGTGTATTGGAATAACTGCTTAATATTCTATAGTAATTAGAAATGATTTGCGACGAGTGCAGATCAAGTGATAATGACTTTTAAAAATAAGGGATATTGGGTATAACTAAGCTCTAAATGTTAAGATTAAATTGAGTCAGTTGAGAGGGAAGAATGATCCAAATTTATAATGGATTAACAAAGCAAAAAGAAGAACTGAAAACGATTAATCCCAAAGCAATTAAAATGTATGTATGTGGGGTGACGGTTTATGATGATTGTCATATTGGGCACGCACGCACGTATATCGCTTTTGATGTAATTATTCGTTATTTGAAGCATACGGGCTATGATGTGACGTATGTGCGCAATATCACAGACATTGACGACAAAATTATTAAACGTGCGGCAGAAAGAGATATCGACCCAAATCAACTGGTAGATGAATATGTGGCGCGGATGTATGAAGACTTTGATGCCTTAAATATTGGACGTCCTGATCATGAGCCGCGAGCGACAGAAACCATTCCTGAAATGATTGCTTTTATTGAAGGCTTGATTGAAAAAGGAAATGCCTATGCCGCAGCGAATGGGGATGTTTATTTTCGAGTGAAATCTTTTGATCAGTATGGCAAATTAAGTGGCCAAAATATTGAAAGTTTGCAATCTGGCATTCGTGTTGAAATTTCAGAAATTAAAGAGAATCCGCTGGATTTTGTATTATGGAAAGCGTCTAAGCCTGGTGAGCCAGAGTGGGATTCACCTTGGTCAAAAGGGCGCCCGGGATGGCAT
>CAXBFV010000139.1:0-4198 GCA_963974985.1 uncultured Gammaproteobacteria bacterium
GGTGTGCCGGAAAATCAAATTGATCTTGTTTATGTGCCGGGTGCTTATGAGTTACCGTTGGTGATTAAAAAATTAATCCAAACTGGTAAGTACCAGGGTGTCTTGGCATTAGGGACTGTTATTCGAGGTGGGACAGCCCATTTTGAATATGTGGCAGGAGAATGTGCGAAAGGCTTATCTCAAGTTTCTTTATCACAAGAAGTGCCGGTTTCTTTTGGGGTGTTAACCACAGAAACGATTGAGCAAGCGATTGAGCGTGCAGGTACTAAAGCGGGCAATAAGGGTGCGGAAGCTGCAGTTGGACTTTTAGAAACCATGAATGTTTTATCTCAAATTGAGGAATTGTAATGACCATTAAAGTAAAAGAACGTAAACGCGCACGCTTTCACGCAGTTCAAGCGCTTTATCAGCGTGAGATGGCAGGCACGAGTTTCTTAGAGCTAAAAACACAATTTCACATAGAAAATGTTGAGCGTCACCCCGTTGATTGGGATTTTTTTAATGACCTGTTAAATGGCGTGCAAGAAAATTTTGATACGATTAATGAGGCAATTAAACCTTTGGTTGATCGTGAGTTTGATAAAGTAAATCCTATTGAGCTGGCTATTTTGCGTTTAGGGTCTTATGAGTTATTACATCGAGTTGATGTGCCTTATCAAGTGGTTATTAATGAATATGTGGAGCAGGCTAAAAGTTTAGGTGCTGAAGAAGGGCATCGTTTTGTGAATGGTCTTTTAGATAAGTTGGCGCGTCAGGTGAGGGTGGAGGCGACGAATTAAAGAAGTGTAATATTTTGCGTTAGTGGTGAAGAGCTTTGTCGGCAAGTCACAGTTTCCCCTGTGGTTGGGTTTTCAGGAGAACAAATTAAACTCCCAGAATTGACGCTGGTAAATTGAAAAGAATAATTATAACTAATCCCGTTGCTGTCTAAACTCTCAACATATAATTCAGGTGTGAAATAAACGTAACTTTTGCTATCAGTAGATTTAATTTGATAGCTTGTGCTTCCATATAGTGTATTGTTAGCACTTAAAATACTATTGCCAACGGTAATTAGATTATTTGATGTGCTAATTGGAGGCGTTGTGCAGCTTGTACTCTCATAAAGGTTATTGCATATCCTAAGTTGAGTAAGGTTGATAGAGGTTAAGTTTAGTGTTTGTATAGCAGTTTGAGATAAAAATAAATTATTATCTGGAAATGTAAAAAAGGGTGTGCTTCCCGCCGCTGGTTGTTTATAGGTGTAAGCAGCTTTGCTTGTATCGGCAACATTAAATGATAGTGTGATAAGCGTTGAATTTGAGTACGGGTAATTTTGACCGCCCCCTCCGCCACTAAAACCATTATTTGAATAATTACTTTCTGAAGAATCTGAATCCATGTTGTTCATATCATTATTATCAAATTCACCCGGTGGCGGCATCATTTCATCAGGGTTTTGAGGTGGCGGGTTTTCGCCTTGGTTGGTCGTGGGTTGGCTAACTTGTGCTTGTTTAACAGGTTCGGGTTGCGGGAAACCGCCGGGGAAAAAAATGGCGCTTGACATTGCCTCTCTGTCCATGGGTGTGAGAGGTGCCGTTGGCATGATGGGTTTAGGAGGAGGTGCTATAATGGTTGTTTTGTTTTTAGGGTGGTCTTTTGAGTAACTATTAACTTCTCCTTTTAAAGTTTTATTTTGAGATTGAATGTTATCTAAGGTGGATATGAGTTGTTTGAGTGACGCGTCGTATTGTTTATTTGATGCAGGTGTTGGGTTTTCTGCAGCACTTATCTGAAGGTTTGATGCCACTAATAAGAAAACTAAAAACTTATAAGACTTAAGAGTGCCATACTCAGCGGTGAGAGGCGGATAGACTGGCGTAGCACTGGGAATTGTTTTTTCTGCATTTTCTTTAAGATTTTCATAAATAGCTTATTTTTAATAAGAAAAGGCCTGAGTTCTCTGGCAATTATTGGATTTATTATTTGATATGCCTGTTGATAGGACTGTGTTGCAAGCGTTTCTAATTGCTGACAGATTTCTAATAAGTGTTTTTCAGCATATTGCTGTGTGGGAGGTGTCTTTGTGTCAGTGGCTATTGGGAAGCTGAAAATTTCACGTTGAATGTGGTGCGGGAGTTGATCAATACGCCGAATGACTTCGTTGGCGCGTGTAAGATGTGTGATTATTTCTTTATGTTGATCATCAATTCTGGCCGGCAGCAGTAAACAAGTCGCCTTACTAAGCTCAAGCGGCAAATAAGTTTCATCAATAAATTGGTATAGCGCGTCTGGTGTTTCAAATTGTTGGCCAAATAGTAGCTGTTGGTTTTGATGTAAGAAATGATTGAGTATTTCTCCTGAGAGGAAGTCATTGTCAATTAAAGGCATGAGTTGTTTTGAAAGAGGGTGGGTAGGTTGATTGCTATAAAGACGATTAATTTCAGCCTCCCACCATTGCAATTTTTGTGCCGTAACAGCAGCTTCTTTATAATGTTCAACTGCTTCAGTGATTTGGAATACAAAATTTTCCAAGGCCATGAGTTGTTGTATTTTCTCAGAAGAAACCTTACGGTAGCTGTAGTAGAGCAGTGTGTCAGTTTCAGGGCTTGAAGGCATTGCCTTAAGGTTAATTAATCGAGCCATTGCTTGATCTCCAATAAGTTTGCTAGGATGCCTTGATGAGGCCAATTTTTATAGTCTTGAGATACATAGCCATATTGTGCAATAAGGCCGTTCATATTAGCTGTCACTGCTGCCTGCATATCAACTAAAGCATCGCCGATGTAAAGCGTGTTTTTAGGATTGCTTTGCAGTTTTTCTGCGGCATAGAGTAAGGGCTTGGGGTTTGGTTTTTTAACGTCGAGGTCATCCGCACACACAATAATTTTTGCAGTTTCATGATAAGGTAGTTTATGAATCACCGCTTTCATAAGTTTGCGTGTTTTATTGGTCACAATGCCCCAAGGGGTCTGACGTTGATTTAAGAAATGAAGGATGTCCTCAGCACCGGAGTAGGGAAGCGTATTGGTGTGGGCATTTTTAATATAATGTAAAAAACCTTCTTTTGCATGATGCTGGCATTGCTCAAGTGTTAACCGTGGGGCGCATTGCTGGAAAAGAGTCGTTAACCCTTGGCCTATATAAGGGTTTAATGTTTGTTTATCTTTCTTAGGTAGTTTGTGGAGATCTAAAATATGATAGAGTGTCGCGAGTATACCAGGCGCGCTATCTAAGAGTGTGCCATCTAAGTCAAATAGCACGCCTTGAATTTTATCCACGCTATTTTGGTTTTGAGGCATAAAGCATGTAATTAATATCAGTGTTAGAGGTTAGTTTGCAGGCATGGGTAAGTGGATTGTAGTGTAAACCCATTAATTTTTCAGGTGTTCCGCCTGCAGCCTCTACCCATTTTGTAAGCTCTGAAGGACGAATAAATTTATCATAATGATGTGTGCCTTTTGGAATGATGCCAAGAATATATTCTGCACCAATGACGGCACCCAAGTAAGATTTCAGATTTCGGTTTAGAGTAGAGAGAAATAATTTCCCGCCTGGTTTTAAAAGTGAAAGGCAGCTTTTAATAATGCTTTCTGGATCTGGGACATGCTCAATAAGCTCCAGGCAGGTCACAAGATCATACTTGCCGTGGTGGGAATTTGCGTGTTCCTCAGCGGTAGTGCATAAATATGAAATGTCGAGTTTTGATTCAATAAGATGGAGCTTGGCAACTTCAAGAGAAGCTTTTGCCATATCAATGCCAGTTACAGCGGCCCCTTCTTTGGCTAGGGCTTCAGAGAGAATACCGCCGCCACAACCAATATCAATTGTTTCAGCATGGGCAAGGTCACCATAATGACGTTTAATAAATTCAACGCGAGTAGGGTTTACTTCATGTAGGGTTCGAAGCTCGCCTTTTGGGTCCCACCATTGATGAGCGTGACTGGAAAACTTTTCAATTTCTTTAGGGTCAACATTCATAAAAAACCTGAATATATCCGAGATGATAGAATAGATGATAAACGAAAATAAGAGGGACTTAAAATAAATAACAGTTCTGAGCCTTGATTTACTTATATTTTGTTTATACTTATGGAATATAGAAAGCATTATTAAACATTTTAAGTTGGATGGTATGAAAAAGGTTGTTTTAAAGACTGTGGGTGTGGGACTGATTGCACTGTCACTTGCAGGATGTGCTACAAAAGGTAATCCAGAC
>CAXBFV010000140.1:0-4185 GCA_963974985.1 uncultured Gammaproteobacteria bacterium
ACCTTCGGCATCCTCAAGGTCTTCGGTGACCATGGCGCCATGCAGATCTAAGTATATGGCGTCAAAATTTTCACATTTTGCTAAGCCCGACATGATCTGATTATAAATTTGATCATAAGCACTTTGCTCCACAATCCCTGATGGTGTTGCCGAACACCATAAAATAGGCAGTAAAGTTGCATTATCCTTCAATGCTTCACTGATAAAGCCGGAAATAGGAATCGATTGCGCATCCATCGTTGTAAGTAGCTGCTCACCACAAACCATCTCAGGCCAACTGTCTGCCTGCACAAAATCCTGATAGGTCGTTTTAATCTCAGAAAAAGTATTGGTCTCATGCTGAAACCCGGCGATTGCAATTTTCATTGATTAACCATTTAATGCTTTTAAATAGAGTGCTTCTACACTTTCCACATCCATTGGTCGTGGATTAGTCGGTGTCGAGCCGTCTGCCATCGCCTGCTTAACGACCTCTTTAACATGCAGTGAATTCACATTAATTTCTTTCAATGTTTTTGGAATTCCAAGCTGCTCATTCAAGGCTTTCACCCATTCTAAAACACCTTCGAATGAGGGATTTTTCAAGTCAAGATACTGACCTAAACGAACCATTTTAACTTCAATAAACTCACGGTTATACTCTAAAACATAAGGCATAAAAATAGCATTCAATAATCCATGATGTGCACCATAAATTGCGCCCACAGGATGTGATAATGAATGAATAGCGCCCAAACCTTTTTGAAAAGCGGTTGAACCCATGGTAGCCGCAACCATCAAATTGCTTCTTGCTTCCAAGTCATGCCCATCTTTAAAAGCCCGCGGTAAATATTCTTTGATCAACCGCATGCCCTCTATGGCAATCCCATCCGCCATAGGATGAAATCCCGGTGCACAAAAAGCTTCTAAATTATGCGCCAAGGCATCCATACCTGTCGTCGCTGTAATAAAGGCAGGCACCTCTAAGGTCAGCTCAGGATCACAAATAACCAAGCTCGGCAACATTTTAGGATGAAAAATAATTTTCTTAGAATGGGTTTGCTCATCTACGATAAGAGATGCCCGCCCTACTTCTGAGCCTGTTCCTGCTGTGGTCGGCACCGCAATAATAGGTGGGACATTCTTTGCATTCACGCGTAGATAATTATCTCCTTTATCTTCGAAATCAAACCAAGGTCGATCTTGGTTAACAGATATGGCAATTGTTTTTGCTGCATCCATGGCGCTCCCGCCTCCAAAAGCAATCACACCATCATTCTCACCCTTTAGATAAGCTTGAATACCATCGAGCACATTTTGTCCCGTTGGGTTTCCTTGAATGTTATAAAACAAGCCAGTTTGCAAGCCTGCTTTCTTACTCTCAGCCAGCGAATCTTCCACCATTTTAAATTTGGCAAGCACAGGGTCTGTGACCAACAATGGTTTTTTCATACCCAGGCTTTGACAAAGTCTAGGAAGTTCTTTTATTTTCCCACAGCCAAAATGTATCTCCGTTGGGTAATTCCACTTTGCGTTAAAGTCATTTTTATTCATTTTATTTCCCTTCTATCTCATCAAAGCTTTAATGTATGTTTCTATTTTTTAGAAGATCACAATCCTTTCATGCCATTATCATTTCCCAGATATGAAAATATTGGTTGAAATATCAAGGCGCTTAAAAAAGCGAGACGCGCAATTTACTTTTAGGTAAATGAGCATTGCAGTCTTTTAAGCAACACCGAGAGTTCAAACAAGAATTTATATATGACGGAGATGTATGGATTTAAGTTGCACGAATGCATCAAATCCTAAGGTTGATAAACTACACCCTATTCCAGTGTTTTTAACGCCCGTCCAAGCCAAAGCGGGATCTAAATAATCGCAGCGGTTCACAAAACAAGTTCCCGTCTCAATTTCTTCTGATAACGCTCTTGTCTTCTCAATGTCTTTGGTCCAAATTGAAGCCGTAAGACCATACTTAGAATCATTCATTAATCTCACGGCTTCCTTATCGTCCGTAACAGACATAATACCCACCACCGGACCAAAGTTTTCTTCCGTCATTAATGACATGCTATGATTCACATTGATCAATACCTGAGGTGCTAAATAATTTTCTGGCTTATTATCCACATTAAAATCATGCTTGTTTATCAGTGCTTTAGCCCCTTTCTTGACTGCCTCTTCCACTTGATCTTTCACAAATTTTGCTGCAGAAATTTTAACTAAAGGTCCAATTGTGATTTCTTTATCTTGAGGATTACCTAATTTTAGTTTTTTGGTTTCTTCAACAAATGCCTGCACAAACTCATCATGAACAGACTCATGAACATAAATACGCTCAATCCCACAACAAGATTGTCCTGAGTTAAAAAATACTCCTTCTACTAAATTTGCAGCCACACTCAAAATATCTGCATCCTCTCTAACATAAGCAGGATCTTTTCCACCCAGCTCAAGATTAACCCCTATAAAACGATTTACCGAAGCTTGCTTCATTCGATAACCACCTTCAACGGATCCCGTAAAAGCCACCGCTTGAATTCGCTCATCGGCCACCAATTTTTCAGTTTCAGCATGGGAAAGATGTAAATACTGAAAAACACCTTCAGGTAGCTTCGCATACTTAAAAGCCTCTGCAAATCGCTCCGCACATAAAGGCGTTTGTGATGCATGTTTAAGTATCACAGAGTTTCCAGCCAATAATGCTGGGACAATAGCATTGATGGCAGTTAAATAAGGGTAATTCCAAGGCGCCACGGCTAACACTGTGCCCACAGGTTTTTTTTGAATCTTACGCTCTAGACCATTTGCTTCTGGAATGACAATATCACTCAATGATGACTCTGCCACACTTATCATGTAATGCGCTCGCTCAGCCATGCCATCAATCTCACCTTCAGAATACTGGCAGGGTCTGCCCATTTGCTCTGTGATTTCTTCTGCAACTTCTTTTTTATGTCGCTCAAAATATTCCAGCATTTTTTCTATATATTGAATCCGATCAGAAACACTTAGCCTTTTCCAAGTTTCTTGCGCTTGAACACTTTTTTCCAAAGCACTCTCAATACTTCCACTAGAGGCCAATGTTCTTTCTACAATTATTTTTCCATCTATTGGTGATATGCATTTTAATATTCCCACTTCCAATTTTCTCCTATAAACCCTTGAAATATTTAAACATCAAAACCTTTTCAACTTTCAAATGGATCCCGCGATCAAGTCGCGGGAAGACAGTGCTTTTTAGCCATCAGCAACCTAATAGGGCTTCTTTATTTTTCTACGACTCAAATTATATATTTCTTTTATCCTAGTATGCTTCGCAAACAGCTATTTTCCTGAAGATTAAGGCGTTTTTAAAACGAAGCGCGCAGCTTACATTTTGGTAAGTGAGCACTGATGTATTTGAAAACAACGCCAAAATTCCGGAAAAGAGCATTTGCAATCAAATAACTTCGAAATAACGCTGAAGTTGCCAATCGGTTATCTGCTTACGATACTGTTTTTCTTCCCACTCTCTTGTGGTTGCATAATCATCTACAAATAAATCACCCAATACTGAGCGCGCCAACTTAGAGCCTCTAAATTTTGCGGCAGCCTCAGTTAAACTATGCGGCAATGTAAATTCAGGTATAGAAGGTAAATCATAAGCATTTCCTGTAACAGGAGGTCCAAGCTCAAGCTTTTCCTCAATGCCCATTAACCCAGATAAAATAGCAGCAGACAAAGCCAAATAAGGGTTAGAACTTGCTGATCCGACACGATACTCTACACGCTGCGCTTTCTCAGAACCCGCAATCACTCTCAATGCACTGGTACGATTATCTAAACTCCAATTCGCCTCTGTAGGCGCCCAAAATCCTGGCATTAAACGCACATAATCATTGACTGTTGAACCAACAAGAGCCAACAACTCAGGCATATACTTCATTTGCCCTGCCACAAATTGTCGCATCGTCTCACTCATCGTGTGAGCCCCATTCTTATCGTAAAAGATATTCGTACCTTTTTCATCTCTCAAGGAAACATGAATATGGCCGCTTTGCCCTTGATGCTCAACTGACCACTTAGCCATAAATGTTGGTATTAGATCATGCCGATGAGCAATAACCTTTACCATGTTTTTAAATATCACGGCATTGTCAGCAGAACTTAAAGCATCAGAGTAAGTAATGGCCGCTTCTAAAACACCAGGTCCAATTTCTG
>CAXBFV010000141.1:0-4182 GCA_963974985.1 uncultured Gammaproteobacteria bacterium
CAAGGGCTCTTGATTCGTGGAGTTGCTTGCTTCAGCCATAAGCATCATAGGTTCAGCTTTAGCATAATAGTTGTTCGCATTATTAAAGCTTACATTTTGAATATGATAATTTGAATGTGTTTGGCTGTTAAACTGTTCGAGTTGCTTCTGCAAAGATTGATACATTGAAATCATTAAGCTTTGTTTTGCATTTTCAATCATTTCAGGAGAAGGGTTATAATTTAAAACTTTGACGGTCAAGGTTTGATTTAGGGCTGCACTGGGTTTTTTTAGGCTATTTGTTAACGTCATGATTTGAGATTGAGTAAGCCTTGATTGAAGCTCCATTTTGATGTTGGTGACACCACTTGCCGCTTGATTTTGTTGATAGTGCGTAATGTCCCATTTTACGTGTGGTACTATGGTATATAGCTCTGCTGTTGCTGATTGTTCAATGGTCTGCTTGGAATTTTTCATTGCTGTTGCATTTACCGTCACTTGAACCAATGCAGTATCTGATTTAACAGTTGTGCTTGATTGCGTGCTAAAGGAAATGGTGTTTTGTGATTGCTGGTGATGGTACGCAGACATTGCATTCGCATTGGTAAAAAGAATGATTGAGCTTAGGCTCAATACTAAAGTGACGATGTTTTTCTTAAGCATAATATATTCCTGGTAATGTTATTTTTGCTCTCAATTTATAAGGCGAGATTGTAGCAGAGTTATGCCGTAAACAAGAGTTTTTTAGTGACTTTCTACCACTATTTTATATTAAATTCATGGTATGATGACGTCATAATTTTTTTATAGCGACTGAATAAGATGAGTATAGAAAGCGCCAAAATTATTGCCCATAAAGTACAACCTGGATTAGAGGGGCTTCCAAATATTAAAAACATTATTGCCATTGCCTCAGGGAAGGGTGGTGTTGGGAAATCTACAGTGTCTGCAAATTTGGCGCTTGCTCTAAAAGCTCAGGGCGCAAAAGTTGGGTTATTGGATGCTGATATTTATGGGCCAAGCCAGCCTCAAATTATGGGGAGCTATGAGAATCCTAACTCTGCGGATCAAAAAAGCATTGAGCCTTTGGTTTTGCACGGCATTCAAGTGATGTCTATTGGGAACCTGGTGGCACAAGACACCGCAATGATTTGGCGCGGCCCTATGGTATCAGGTGCTTTGATGCAATTGATCAAAGATACTAAATGGAAAGACCTTGATTATTTGATTATTGACTTGCCTCCTGGGACAGGGGACATTCAGTTAACGCTTTCCAAACAAATCCCTGTAGCTGGGGCTGTGATTGTTACTACACCTCAAGACCTTTCTATGATTGATGCGAGACGTGCTGTGGCAATGTTTAAAAAAGTAAATATTCCCGTATTAGGTATCGTTGAAAATATGAGTATGCATACCTGTTCAAAGTGTGGGCATGAAGAAGCTATTTTTGGAAGTGCCGGGGGTGAAGCGCTCTCAAAGGAAATTAATCTCCCGTTATTGGGAAAATTACCGTTATCAATAAAAATTCGAGAAGATGCAGATAATGGAAAGCCTACGGTTGTGCGTGACCCAGAAGGGAGTTTGGCACAAAAGTATCTGAGTATTGCCAATGAAGTGGCTGCTGTCTTGGCTTGTCGGCCAAAGCGTATCAATGTTAAGCTGCCGGGTGTTAAGGTCGAATAATTTAATAAAATATTAAGGGATAGTTGTGACAATTAAATCAGATAAGTGGATTCGTAAAATGGCCGTGGAACAACAAATGTTGGATCCTTTTGAGCCGGGGCAAGTTAGACATAATGAAACTGGTAAAATTGTTTCTTATGGTACCTCAAGTTATGGTTATGATGTGCGCTGTGCGGATGAGTTTAAAATTTTTACAAATATTAATTCTACGATTGTGGATCCCAAAAACTTTGATACCAATAATTTTGTAGATGTCAAAAGTGATGTCTGTATTATTCCGCCGAACTCTTTTGCTTTGGCGCGGACAGTTGAATATTTTAAAATACCAAAAGATGTTTTGGTGGTGTGTTTAGGGAAATCTACCTATGCGCGTTGCGGGATCATTGTCAATGTCACGCCTTTAGAGCCTGAGTGGGAAGGACATGTCACTTTAGAGTTTTCGAATACAACCCCATTACCGGCTAAAGTCTATGCTAATGAAGGGGTGGCGCAAATGCTTTTTTTCCAATCTGATGAAGCCTGTGAAACCACCTATAAAGATCGTGGTGGGAAATACCAGGGTCAAAGAGGTGTGACCTTGCCACGGACATAAGTTTTAAACTTAGCCAACTGTAGGCTGAGTTTGTTCACCACTTTGATGGGCATCAATTTCTTCAAGTGTTTTGCCTTTGGTTTCCACACCCAGCCATTGCGTAACAATAAAGCCAAGTAAAGCGGTCCCTGAAATGAAGTACATGGTTGGCCCAAGTCCAAATCTTTCCATTAAAATAGGGAGTAAGAATATTCCAACGGCTGCTCCAATTTTCCCGGTACAGGAAGCAAACCCGTGGCCTGTAGCGCGGATATGCGTTGGGAAAAGCTCAGCAGGCAGCAAGTAGGTAGTTGGATTTGGCCCGCAATTTACCATTAAGTTGAAGACAATGAAACCGCCAAAAAGAAGGACCATCTCAAGGCCGCTATGTGGAATAGCAAGTGTCGAAGAGGCAAGCATGAAGAGACCAATAAACATACCGATAAAACCTATTTTTTGAAGGGTTATACGTCCCCATCGTTCAATTAAGAAGAGTGCGAAGACAAACCCAATGACAAGGAAAATATCCAGATAGATGGCGCTTTGTGTGGCTGCAATATCTTGCAAGATAAAATTCCCGTCTCCCGCAAGTGACATTTTTGCTAAAATGACGGGTGTGAAAAATCCAACCCCATAAAGAGAGACATCCATTAAAAACCAAGAAATAGAGGTGAGCGCGGTTCTTTTTCGGTATTTCTTTTTAAAGAGGGAGCGATAGCCTTCTGGTGGGCGTTCTGGTTCCTTAAGAATATCTTTAGAGCCAATCACTTCTAGTGCGATGCGTTTAGCTTCTTTTTTCTTGCCGTGCTCAATAAGCCAGCGCGGGCTTTCAGGTAGGCTCATTCTAAGAACAAGCACAAAGATGGCAGGAACAACACCTAGACCAAGCATCCATCTCCATGCTTCTATGCTGGGATCGCATAAAAGAATAATAAGTCCAAGTACGGCCCCTGTTAAGGCGCCAATAGCTTGGAAACTAAAGCTGCCAACCAGCATCTTTCCTCTAAGATGAGAGGGCATCATTTCAGAGACGTATGAGGAGCCTGTTGGGTAGTCAGCACCAATCCCTACACCGAGTAAAAATCTAAAAACAATTAAGCTGATGGGGTCCCAGGCAATGGCTGAGAGGGCTGCAAAAACGACAAAAAATACAACGCTAAGGACTAAAATAGCTTTTCGACCAAATTTATCTGTAAAACGCCCGAAAATAACAGCGCCAAAAATTGCGCCAATAGGCGCTGATGCACCAATTAATCCTGCAACTGGGGCTGTGACATTCCAATCTGGCATGTGCATAATAAGCGGCAAGGCAACAGCAATAATAAAAAGATCAAAACCATCCATAAAAACACCCATGGCCGATAGAAACCATATCTTCCAGTGGTGCCGCGTTAGTTTTATATTATCAGTATCCATTGATTCTCAGTGCTTTCGTGTAGTCGCCGCCATTCTAAGTGAAGAATGTTACAAATTTGTTACAAGTAAAAAATCTTTTCAAATCACTTGAAAATTAGTTTTAACTTTTTTTGTGCGTGGCCCTCATAATCTCGAGTATAGACTATAATTCAGAGGACTTAAGTGATTGATGGATAATAAAATAAATTTTACAGGGAGTTTAAGATGTTGATATTAACGCGCAGAATCGGTGAGACGGTTATGATTGGTGATGAAGTCACCGTGACTGTTTTAGGCGTGAAAGGTAATCAAGTGAGACTTGGTGTTAATGCACCTAAAGATGTGCCGGTACATCGTGAAGAGATATATGTACGCATTCAAGGCGAACATGAAACACCTTCTCAGAAGGCTCCTGAAAATTAATATATCTAAAAGCCCTAATTTTTATTTTAATTATGGGTAAGTCTATTGACATATTCTAGCTGAATAGTAAACTCACTAACGTCTAAAAACGGAGAGATGGCTGAGTGGCTGAAAGCGCGCCCCTGCTAAGG
>CAXBFV010000142.1:0-4177 GCA_963974985.1 uncultured Gammaproteobacteria bacterium
CTCTTCCATAAAAATGGCGTCTGCCTTTCTTAAAATATCAGCATATTCTTTTTTAACTTCTCCCAAAATACGGACACCTAAACCAGGCCCTGGAAATGGATGACGATAAACCATACGATATGGCAATCCCAGTTCAAGACCTATTTTACGCACCTCATCTTTAAAGAGTTCGCGCAAGGGCTCAACCAATTTCAACACCATGTCTTCAGGTAATCCGCCTACATTATGATGAGATTTAATCACATGCGCTTTACCAGTTCCCGCACCTGCTGACTCAATTACATCCGGATAAATAGTTCCTTGAGCCAACCACTTTGCGGAGCTGAATTTCGCGGCCTCTTCTTCAAAAATATCAACAAATAAATTTCCAATAATTTTACGCTTGGCTTCCGGGTCTGCAATTCCTTCAAGTGTGGTTAGATAGCGATCTTCAGCATCTACTCGAATTACTTTAATATGCATATTGTCGGCAAAGATTTTCATCACCTGATCGCCTTCATGTAATCTAAGCAAACCTGTATCTACAAACACACAAATTAATTGCTTGCCAATCGCACGGTCTAATAAAGCCGCAACCACAGAAGAGTCCACCCCTCCTGAAAGCCCGAGAATCACCTGATCACTTCCCACAGTTTCTTTAATTGTTGTAATTGCATCTTCTATAATTTTATTTGGTGTCCATAAGGCTTCACACTTACAAATATTCAATACAAAATTAGAGAGCATTTCTTTGCCGCTTTTTGTATGGGTAACTTCCGGATGAAACTGCACACCATACCATGGCTTATAAGCATGCTGGATAGCTGCGATAGGTGCATTTGATGATGACCCTATTACTTCAAAATCTTCAGGCAAAGCTGTTACTTTATCACCATGACTCATCCATACTTCCATGGCAGGCTCGTGATGCGCGCCTTCAGACTCTTTGATATTTTCAAATAACGCATTCTCTTTAGTAACATTAACTGAAGCATAGCCAAATTCACATTTATCACTGGACTCTACTTTGCCGCCCAGCTGATGCGACATAGTTTGCATGCCATAACAAATACCTAAAACAGGCACGCCTAATTCAAAAACAATATCTGCCGCCCTAATATGTATTGCCTCATTTACAGACTCAGGTCCACCAGAGAGAATAATACCATCGGCTTTAAAGTTTTTAATAAATTCAGGGTCACGATCATAAGGATGTAACTCACAATAAACACGAATTTCACGCACTCTTCTTGCAATTAGCTGTGTGTATTGAGAACCAAAATCTAAAATTAATATTTTATAATTATGAATGTCATTCATGTTTTTAAAATTTCCTATAAATTTTGTGGCAAATAGTAACATAAATTAAATACTCTACGCATCATTTATCCACGACTGATCGCTATCAATATGCCAACAACCACACTATAATTTAACAACACCAAAAGGATCGAGCACCTACAATCATGGATTTCTTATTTGAAATACATATCTTTGCATTAATCTGTGAGGTTTTGATTATTTTAGCTTTGATTCATATGGTAAACCAAAAACGCAGTCCTACCAGTATGATTGCCTGGTTATTGGCAATGCTTCTTATTCCTTATATCGCTGTACCCGTTTACTTTTTGATTGGCAGCCGCAAACGTAGAAAAAACAAACGCACCAAATCTCATGTCGTCCTGCCTAGCCTAGAAGATAATCATTATCGGCATACACACAGCATTAGCACTTTGCTGGTTAACAACGGTATTCGCCGCACCTCTGAAAATAATTCTTTTAAGCTAATCTCTAATGGTATAGAGGCCTATGAGAAAATGATGACTGAGTTTCAGTCTGCCACACATAGCATTTACATTAGCACCTATGTATTCAAGTTTGACTCTACCACTGAAAAACTTATAACATTACTTGAAGAGAAGGCCTCTGCCGGCATTGAAGTTAGGCTACTAATAGACTGTATTGGCTCTTGGCAGCTTTACTATAAACAGCAGCATATCTTTGATCAACTCAAAAATGCAGGCGCTAAAGTTGAATTTTTCATGCCTTTGTTTCAGATGCCCTTTCGAAATTACGTTAACCTTCGCAACCATCGCAAAATTTACCTGATTGACCAATGCACTGTTTTCACAGGCGGCATGAATCTATCCGACGAATATCTTGGCCCTGAGAACACTACCGCACGCTGGGAAGATTTACTTTTCATGATACAAGGACAAGCGGTTTGCCATTTCTACAATCTATTTGTTTTAGATTGGCGTTATGCTGCCAAAGAAAAACTTCCTTTAATGCATGTTACCCAAAAACATTACGGTAATGCTCGCCTACAAGTCGTTCCTTCTGGCCCAGATGTCCCGAATGATGCGCTCTATGAATCTCTCTTAAATGCCATTTATACCGCAGAAGAAAGAGTTTGGATTGTCACGCCTTATTTCATTCCCTCTGAAGCGATGATGAAAGCACTACTCATTGCCCACCGTAAGAATGTAGACGTCCAACTTATCACCCCTAAAAAATCAAATCATCTTATCGCAGATTTGGCACGTAGCGGATATATGAGAACCCTATATGAGGCTGGCATAAAAATTGCATTTTTTGAAGGTGAGATGCTGCATGCCAAAGCAATTATATTTGACAATACAGCCTGCATGCTGGGCTCTGTTAACATTGATAATCGCAGCTTATTTTTAAACTATGAAGTTGCTACCTACGCCTATTCACCAGAGATTATTTCTGAAGTCCACGAATGGATGCTTGGACTTTTACAGCGTTCCAGCTATAAAATGGAAGAAAGAACTCGAATTCGAAAATTTGGTGAAAACCTTATGAAAATTACAGCCCCCTTACTTTAATGTATCCACACTATGTTTAAACCTCAGCAAACTATAAAACACCGCAAGCACAAGAAAGGGAATGACCTGCTTCATAATGAGTTCGGTTTAATCTCTTGGAATATTCATAAAAAGGGCAAAGTCGAAGCTTTTCAAAATCATCTTTTTCATCTACAAGAAAAATATCCCGCGGACATCCTCACCTTTCAAGAAGCCGAAGAACCTCACCCCAACGAACTGACCTCAGAACATTTTGAAACCCTCTACACTCCAAATCTACAAACAAAAAATAAATCTTATGGTTTGGTTACGGCAAGCATCATACCCCACTACAATGCGCTTTGTTTACTCAGCGCTCACCAAGAGCTATTTTTCAAAACACATAAAAGCACGCTCATTAGTTGCTACCAAACGGAACACGCATCGGATTTAATTATCGTAAACATACATGCTTTAAATTTTAGACGAGCAAAGACCTATGAGATTGAAATTGAAACGCTCATTAGTGTTCTAAAACAATATTCCGGCCCTCTCATCATTGCTGGAGATTTTAATGCTTGGACTAAGCCTAGGAATGCAATTCTAGAAAAAATGCAGCGCACACTCTCCCTCTCTAAAGTAACTTTCCAAAATGCACATCATATTAAACAATTTCGAACCTATCCTTTAGACTGCGTTTTCTATCGAAATCTTAACGTCATACAAGCTGAGGCATTAGATACGGGAAAGCTCTCTGATCATAACCCTCTCTACGCTCGCTTTTCTTTTATTTCTAATAGCTAAATTTGGGTAATTTAATTACAATTTATCTTCATTGAGAATAATCTCCCAATTAGCAATTTTCATTACAAAATCACAGATAATATATTGGAACTTACATGACCGCTTATAATTTTAAGACTATTGAAGAAGAATCCCAAAAACACTGGGAAAAAGAATGCACTTTCAAGGCCACTGCAGACAAATCTAAAGAAAAATTTTATTGCCTATCCATGCTGCCTTACCCAAGTGGCACACTCCATATGGGACATGTTCGAAATTATACGTTAAGTGATGTTATTGCTAAACACCAAATGATGCTAGGTAAAAATGTGTTGCATCCTATGGGGTGGGACGCCTTTGGGTTGCCTGCTGAAAATGCTGCGATCAAACACAAACGCCCGCCTGCTGAATGGACTTATGCCAATATAGACCACATGAAAAACCAACTTAAATCTCTTGGGTTTGGTTATGACTGGGATCGTGAATTTGCAACCTGTTCAGATAGCTATTACCGCTGGGAACAATGGTTCTTCATACAGCTCTATAAAAAAGGGCTCGTCTATCGAAAAAACTCTACTGTGAACTGGGATCCTGTTGACCAAACC
>CAXBFV010000143.1:0-4143 GCA_963974985.1 uncultured Gammaproteobacteria bacterium
ATATTGACGCAACAACTCAGTTTGCCAAGCGTCTTCACCATATATACAACTTGCAATGAAACAACGCTTATCCTTAGCCATATTATATTTTTGATGATTTTCATGAATTTGATTGCCTTGCTTAACCCTAATCTTATGGCTAGCTTCTTTTTTCTTATAGGCATTTTTATCCGCACGATTCGAAAATTTTGGTTTGAAGTTTGGCTTTTTATTTTCATAGACAAGCTTCTGCTCACAAAAAGTCATTTTGCATAATTCTGTCGCGTTCACTCTTCTCATTTATTAGCCGACCAAGTCCACAATCTTATGTGGTATATTATCTGTTAGGCATAACCTTAATTCCAAGCTATACTTGTTTTAATTTGATAATTAATAGTCTCCTAAGATTTGTGATATGGCCAATATTTTAGTGTTACATGGTCCTAATTTAAATATGCTTGGCGTTCGAGAGCCTGATAAATATGGCAAACATTCCCTTGAAAAAATCAATGACACACTAGAGGTTATGGCTGCACAAGAGAAAGCCACCCTCGCTTGCAAGCAATCAAATAATGAATCTAATTTAATTGAAATCATACATCAAGCTTATGAAGATAATGTAAACTTCATCATCTTCAATCCTGCAGCCTTTACCCATACCAGCATTGCATTAAGAGATGCTTTGCTCGCCACAAATATAAAGTTTATCGAAGTGCATCTTTCTAATATTTATGCGCGAGAATCTTTTCGTCACACCTCATATTTTTCCGATATTGCCTATGGTACCATATCGGGTTTTGGAGCCGAGAGCTATAAAATGGCACTCACTCAAGCGATTCACTACTGCCAAGATAATTTTTAACTAAGGAGTAAACTTATGGACATGCGTAAAATTGAACGCCTCATTAAACTTGTCGATGATTCAACGGTATCAGAAGTTGAAATTAAAGATGGGGAAACCACACTGCGTGTCTCACGCAACACAACAACTCAAACTGTTATGGCGGCCCCACAACAGTTTTCAGCACCTCAGCAGTTTATGCCGAACCCGCCACCAGCAGCGCCTCTTGCACAAACTATGCCAGAGTCTAGCCAAGAGCCCGCTTTAATTACAGGAGACGCAATACGCTCTCCAATGGTTGGTACTTTTTACAGTGCAGCCTCACCTGATTCAGCTGATTTTGTAAACGTAGGCGATAAAGTTAATGTTGGTGACACACTTTGTATCATCGAAGCCATGAAAATCATGAATCAAATTGAAGCTGAAACTTCCGGCACAATTGTCGAAGCTCTCTTACAAAGTGGCGACCCTGTTGAATATGACCAGCCTCTATTTATCATTCAATAATATGCGAGGATTTTTTCATGCTTAAAAAAGTACTCATTGCCAATCGTGGCGAAATTGCATTACGCATTTTAAGAGCTTGCCGTGAATTAGGCATTCAAACTGTTGCCGCTTACTCCACCGCAGACAAAGATCTCATGCATGTTAAACTTGCTGATGAGACTGTTTGTATTGGTCCTGCTCGATCAACCGATAGCTATTTAAATATTCCAACCATTATCGCGGCAGCTGAGCTGACTGGATGTGATGGCATTCATCCCGGCTATGGTTTTTTGGCGGAAAGCGATGAGTTTGCTGAAAGCGTTGCCCAAAGTGGATTTACCTTTATTGGCCCTACCGCTGAAACTATCCGCATGATGGGTGATAAAGTACAAGCAATCAAAGCGATGCAAGCAGCTGGGGTTCCCTGCGTCCCTGGTTCAGACGGCCCAATTGATGACGACACAAAACGTAACATCCTAATGGCTAACAAAATTGGCTACCCAATCATTGTTAAAGCAGCAGGCGGTGGTGGTGGTCGCGGGATGCGCGTTATTCGAAGTGATGATGAGCTTGAGCAGTCCATTAACCTTACTCGCTCTGAAGCAAAAGCGGCTTTCAATAATGACATGCTTTATATGGAAAAATTTCTTGAAAACCCACGACATATTGAAATCCAAGTTATTGGAGATGGCAAAGGTGATGCAATCCATTTATGTGAACGTGATTGCTCCATGCAAAGAAGACATCAAAAAGTTGTTGAAGAAGCGCCAGCTATTGGCTTAAGCGACATTGAACGCGAAGAAATTGGTGCGGTATGCGTCAATGCTTGCAAGCGCATGAAATATAGTGGTGCCGGCACTTTTGAATTTTTATATGAAAATGGTGCTTTTTATTTCATTGAAATGAATACCCGTGTTCAAGTTGAGCATCCTGTTACAGAAGCCATAACCGGCCTTGATATCATTAAAGAACAAATACGTGTTGCCGGAGGCCTTGGACTTACTTATGTACAAGAAGAAGTCAAAATCAAAGGCCACTCTATTGAGTGCCGCATTAATGCCGAAGATCCAGAAACCTTTATGCCTTCCCCTGGAACCATTGAGATCTATCATGCACCAGGTGGACCTGGTGTTCGTGTAGATTCTCATATTTATTCGAATTATAAAGTTCCGCCACATTACGATTCCATGATTGCCAAGGTCATCGTACACGGTCGTACGCGTGAAGCTGCCATCAAAAGGATGCTTAGCGCTCTGGATGAAATGATCATTACCGGCATTAAGACTAACATCAACCTACAGAAACGTATCCTTATGGATCCAGGCTTCCAAGAAGGGGCTCAAAATATCCATTATCTTGAAAAAATGCTCGCCAGCTGATAAGATCACGCCACAAAAATTTGAGCGTTGATCCTTATGCTTTGGCAAGAAATTAACTTCACCTGTGAGAAATCCTCTATCACTATATTAGAGGATTATATGCTTAATTTAGGTGCTTGCTCAGTCACCTTTAAAGATGCTGAAGACATCCCTATATTAGAACCCGCCTTAGGCGAAACCCCGCTATGGGATAAAGTTTCCTTCACTGCTCTTTTTACTGACGATCACGACTTACAAGACCTACTCCAAAACATTAAACAATCTCACCCTTCTATTATCAATAGTCTAAATTCGCACACCTTTGCCGATGAAGATTGGGAACGCACTTGGATGGATAATTTTAAACCCCTTCAGTTTGGTAAACGTCTGTGGGTGTGTCCGAGCTGGGAAACACCGCCTAATCCAAACGCTATTAATATTTTATTAGATCCAGGTCTTGCCTTTGGGACAGGCACACATGAAACTACCGCCCTCTGCTTAAGCTGGTTAGATCAACATATCAAAGGCCATGAATCAGTTATTGACTATGGCTGCGGTTCTGGAATTTTAGCCGTTGCTGCAAAAAAACTCGGCGCCTCTCAAGTTTATGGTATTGATATTGCCCCCCAAGCCGTTACAGCCACTCAAGACAACGCCATCAAAAATGATATTGATCCGAAAGATATCCTAGTCTTTTTAGCCGACGAACAACCTGAAACACTTCAAACTGACATTGTCGTTGCAAATATTTTAGCGGGCATTTTGATTGAACTCTTTGAGCATATCAACGCTAAGGTTAAACCTTCAGGCACCATCGTACTTTCTGGCATCTTGCGTGAGCAAGCAGATGAAGTGCTTCTACACTATAGCCAATCATTCCAAATGAATGCCCCTACCTTTAAAGGAGATTGGGCACTATTATCCGGCACCAAAAAATGCTAAAGATTGGCCCCTATCAAGGCAGAAACAATCTATTCCTTGCGCCCATGGCAGGCGTTACAGACCAACCTTTTAGAAAATTATGCAAACAGTTTGGTGCCGGCTGGGTGGTTTCTGAAATGGTTTGGTCTCAGAAAGAACTTTTTCAATCCAAAAAAACACAGCAACGCATCCAACATTCGAATGAACCATCCCCAAAAATTGTCCAGATTGCTGGTGGCGATCCAGAATTGATGGCTGAAGCTGCCATTTTTAATGTTCAAGAAGGCGCTGAGATTATTGATATCAATATGGGATGTCCCGCTAAAAAGGTTTGTAATAAAGCCGCTGGCTCAGCCCTCATGAAAGATGAAGCATTAGTCGCTGAGATTTTAGAGCTGACTGTCAATGCAGTGAACGTTCCGGTCACTTTAAAAATCAGAACCGGCTGGGATAACGACAATAAAAATGCCTTAAATATTGCACGTATTGCTGAAAATTCTGGCATTCAATCTCTTGCCATTCATGGCAGAACTCGCGCTCAAAAATATACCGGCATGG
>CAXBFV010000144.1:0-4127 GCA_963974985.1 uncultured Gammaproteobacteria bacterium
ATTATTAACCGTATTGGGCTTAACAGTTGGGAATTGATTTTTAACCCAAGTAAGTCAATTGCCTTAGCTGTAGGTTCAAGTGTAACTGGTGTGTCGGCGTTAGCGGGCGCTAATTATAATCTATCCGGCCTCATTAACCTGTTAAGTGAAAATGGTATGGCCAGCATTGTTTCAGAGCCAAATTTAGTAGCTGCCTCAGGTCAAAGAGCAAATTTTTTATCTGGAGGAGAATTTCCAATTCTTGTTCCAAATGCTGGTGGAGGGGGCGGTGGTAATAATGGAGGTAATACAGTCCAGTTTAAAAAGTTTGGGGTATCTTTGGATTTTCTACCAACGTTAATTGGCAAAAGTGCAATTAACCTTGAGGTGACAACAGAGGTAAGTGCGCTCTCTAATGAAGCGGCAGTTTCTTTAAATGGAACCAGTGTGCCGTCACTGACGACCCGTCGAGCCTCCACAACGATTCAAATTAAAAGTGGGCAAAGTTTTGCCATTGCAGGCTTAACACAAAAAACAAGTCGTGTGAGAAACTCTAAAGTACCTGTGTTAGGAGATATTCCTTTATTTGGGGCTTTGTTTAATGCAACGGATAACCAGCAAGATCAAAAAGAGCTGGTGATAATTGTGACGCCTTATTTAGTCAATCCTACCTCAGTGGCGTTGGCGACACCGAATAGTGGCTCACCAAACTATTCATCAGTCAAACAACAGAAAAGCCTAGCGGGCAAAAAAACTTCGCTTGAGAAAAAGACGGAGATCCCCGAACCTAAAGTGTTTACTTCAGCAGATTATAAAGTGGAGTCTTAAAGATGAAAGAATCAAGATGCTCTTTTAGATGTCAAAGCCTTGGGCTGTTGACTATTTTTATTTTAGGTATTGGGCTATCAGGTTGCCAGCATTATGACCCTGAAAATATTCCTGTAGCTAGGATATCTCAAAAACCTTTGACGGTGTCTAAAAATAGCGAAGGGGTGTTAAAGGTTAATGCGCCCACTTGTGGCCCTCTATCAAATCACAACGAAGATGAATATTACAATCACGAACTAGGTTGTGCGAATCAATATAATCTTGCCAAAATGATTGCCAACCCGGAAGATCTTGAGCCGCAAGATCCAGACAGAGAGCCCATCGCAAGACCTCTAATTAGAGCCTATGATAAATATAAAAATGGTGAGTCAGGTAAAAAGTCAAAAGTCGTGAAAGGATTAGCTGAGTCAGTTGGGATTTCGAACTAATGAGTGGTCAAGCGCCCGAAAAAGAAGAGATTTCACTTAAGGACTTAAGTCTTCATTGGTTTAAGATCTACCCATTTCTAAGCTTTTCAATTGATGCGACTTTAATCGAAGAACATCAACAAAAAGGCAATGATAAAGGTGTCCGAAAGTACATTGCAATTAAGATTAAAGAAATCATCGCTAAATTAAAAATTAAGTTAACGGCGGAAGAGGTCGATGCTTGTGTAGATTTTTATCTTAGAGATGTCAATGGCTTTGGACCTATTCAGGGTCTAATGGAAGATGAAGCGGTTACGGATATTCTAATTAATGGGTACAAAACCATTTATGCGGAACAAAATGGTCGGGTGATTCCTACGGGCGTACGTTTTTCAAACCAACACCATGTAAATGATTTTTTATTAAGAATGCTGGCTCAGTCTGCCATGCATATGGATGCATCACGAAGTTATGTGGATTTCCATTTAAAAGATGGCAGTCGGGTTAACGCGATTACAGCACCCTTAGTGAAGGAAGGTCCCGTTATTTCCATTCGTAAGTTTAGCTATCAACGTTTTTCTTTAGATGATTTGGTAGCAAAAGGCAGTTTGTTAAAAGAGGCTGCTGAGTTTTTAAAGGTTGTGGCACAGGCGCGCTTAAATGTCATTATTTCAGGAGGTGTGGGCACAGGTAAAACAACCATGATGAATGCGCTTCTTAAAGAAGTGAATCCAGCTGAGCGCATTATCACAATCGAAGATACCTATGAGCTGCAATTAGATGAAATGCACGCGGTACGGATGCTGAGTAAAGGCCCTAATTTAGATGGTGGTGGTGAAGTTTCACAACGAGACCTTTTAAAAAATGCCCTAAGAATGCGTCCAGATCGCATTATTATTGGTGAGATTCGCGGCACTGAAATTTTAGAGATGCTGCAAGCAATGAATACCGGTATGGATGGTTCGATTGCCACGGTTCATGCCAGCAGTGTTGCTGAACTGCCGGCACGTCTTGCGAATATCCTAACCATTGCAGAAGTGAATATGTCTGTTGAGGCTTTGGGTATACAGCTGGCCAATACGCTAGATATTGTGATCCAGATTAAAAAACACCCAGAGTATGGTCGATATATTTCTGAAATCAGTGAAGTGTCGGGTCTTGATAAAGGTAAACTTTTATTTAATGAAATTTATCGTTGTGTGATCGCTGATGATGCTTTAGAAAAAAGATATTTTCCTCAAAACGTTGGGCAAAAGACATTGCAGAAAGCGCGAGACTACGGTGTGTCAACAGATCACATTACGCAGGTTTCTGATGAGTAGGCATATCCTATTTGGTTTAGCTGCTCTGATGCTGATTGCAATCGGTTGTGGTATTTATTATCTCTATAAAACCTTACAAGATGAAGAAAAAGCCAATAAGGCGCTTGAGGATTCTGATACCGATAGCTATGACCAGATGTCTCGCTTGTTTATCAGCCCGGCATTAAGAAAAAGTATCCAAGAAAAACGGCTAAAGATTTTTTGGGTGGGCTGTAGCATTGGCTTATTAATTTTTGCTTTTTCCATTTTGGGTGTTCCAGGGTTTGCGCAAGCCGCGCTCATTATTGTTATTGTCTTTGCAATTCGTTTTACGTTTAAGTTTAAAAAAGAAAAGCTTAAAACAAAAATGGCAGATCAATTGCCTACATTGGTGGATATGATTTTGTATCAAAATCGTTTGGGGATCCCTATTCATGTAATGTTGCTAACTTTAGAGAAGCAGTCAAAAAAGCCATTAAAGATTTTTTTTGAAAAAAGTAATCAAAAAATACGGGGTGGATTATTACCTTATCAAGCATTGAAGCAAACAGCTCAAGAGTTTGAGGTGCTTGAGCTTGATTTATTATGTGTTCTATTATCAATGCAATATCGTTATGGCTTCTCTACTCAAGATACCTTTAACTTTTTAAGCCAGAATTGGCGAGATCAATTAATATTAAAATCAAAAATTAAGGCTATCTTGGCTGAAATGAAAGTAAGTTTATTTGTGGTGGCGGCGTTACCTGTAATTGCGGCGTTAATAAATTATCTCCGCATGCCTAAAACCTTTGCATTATTATTTACGACTTCTACAGGGTATATGGTAACAGGCCTTGCTGTGACGTTGTATCTTCTAGGGATATTCTCTTTTCGATTTATTGTGAGTAAGGTGGCCAATTAAATGAAAAATAAATCTGAAGATGGTCCTGATAAAGAGGGAAAGCAGAAAAAAAGTTTATCTATGCAACTTGAAGAAGCAGGCTTGTTAAAACCTT
Organism: uncultured Gammaproteobacteria bacterium; assembly: GCA_963974985.1. Taxonomy (GTDB): domain Bacteria; phylum Pseudomonadota; class Gammaproteobacteria; order Francisellales; family Francisellaceae; genus CAUZSH01. The sequence goes on from CAXBFV010000144.1 coordinate 3,511, forward strand.
CTCAAAAGACGCGTTTTATTTTGATAGCGGTTACATTGGCTTGCTGTGGGTTTTTCTTTTCAGCGATTAACTTGGTAAGTGTTATAGAAAACAATCAGTTGTCTAGTCTTTTCCCGTTATTTAAGGCTTTCATTCCGTTGATTCTTGGATTCTATTTACCGAGAATTCTATTGAGTATGAAGCGGAATAAATACCGTCGGAAGCTTTTAAGTGAGTTTACAGATGTCATGACGTTGCTGTTGATTTTCTTACGTTATGGTTTGACCATGCATCAAACGATGAACCAGATGATTCACTTGCTTAAAAGTTATCGTTACGCGTTTGCAGATCAATTTGAGCGGACATTATTTGAACTCAACGCTTTGCCTGTTCGGGAGCAAGCCTGGAAGAATTTCGCAGACCGTTGTGGGTTTCCAGAGATTCTTTATCTGACAGATTTTATGCGTCATGAAAATGCTTATGATCGTTCATTATTGGAGTCTTTAGAGCGCTCACGTGATTTTATTCAGAAAAAGAGATTTAGTGTTGTCGAAGAAATGGCAAAAAAGGTATCGATTTATTTGGCTATCCCTTTGATACTTTTTATGATTCCAGCATTATTATTAGTATTAACAGGG
>CAXBFV010000145.1:0-4127 GCA_963974985.1 uncultured Gammaproteobacteria bacterium
TTGGCACCTATGTGAAGGCTGCTTCAGAAAATAATATGGAAGTTGGTGATCGCGCGAATGATCCGGTGCGTGTAAACGGCAAAGATTTGCGCTGTAAGATTGTGGGTGAAGGTGGAAACTTAGGCTGTACCCAATATGGCCGTATTGAATATGCCTTAAATGGTGGCGCTATCAATACAGATGCGATTGATAACTCTGCAGGGGTGGATTGCTCGGATCATGAGGTTAATATTAAAATTTTACTGAATGCAGCGGTTGATCGTGGTGATATTTCAGTACATGTTCGAAATCAAATCTTGGCTGAAATGTCTGATGAAGTTTCAGAATTAGTTTTAAGAAATAACTTCTATCAAAACCTAACCATTAGTAATGCCTTAAGTTCCGACAGTTCAGCAACGGCTGAAGCCTATTGTCGTTTGATGCGAGAACAAGAGCGACGTATTGGCTTGGATCGTGAGTTGGAGTGTTTGCCAACAGATCAAGAGCTTCAAACGCGTGCGTTGGCAAAGGTAGGCTTAACAGCTCCTGAATTTTCGGTCTTGATGGCTTATAATAAAACATTGTTGAAAGAACGCATTCTAGACTCGACGGTTCCTGATGAACCTTATTTTAATCGTTATTTGCAGCTAGAGTTCCCTAAGCGCTTACGTGATGAATTTGGTGAACTAATGCGTGAGCATCAATTGGCACGTGAGATTATCGCAACACAGCTCAGTAATTTCATTTCGGTACATATGGGTGTGATATTCGTGCAAAGATTATATGATGAGACCGGTGCTATTGCCTCGGAAATTGTAAAAGCTTTTGTGGCGGTGTCTGAAATGTTTGGCATTATTGATTTGTGGCGTGGTATTGAGGCGCATGATGGAAATATCTCTCCTAAGCTGCAAACAGAAATGATGTCTTTTGTTTATCGTTTTATTCGTCGAATGTGTCGTTGGGTTTTAAGGCATCATCGTTCTGGTGTTGATATTAAAGAAGTTATAGGTTTATATGCAGATTCAGCAAATAAAATTCTGAACGCAACAGGAAAGCTAATTCAGAGTGGTGAGATGTTGGTTTATAGCGACATGCATAAAAAGTACCTGAAGGCAGGCATCAAACAAGAAGTGGCTTTAAGAGTATTAAGCATGAAATCTTCTTTTAGATTGCTTGAGTTGGTCACTATTTCTGAGTCATCAAAAGTAAACCCTGCTGAAATGATTGAACTGTTTGAACGCTTGGATAGTAAACTTTCACTTTCTTGGTTTAGAAAGAATATCTCAAGTATTGAGGATGAATCTTACTGGTCAATGTTAACCTCTTCAGCGCTGCGAGATGACTTGGATCATTTCCAATGTGAAATTGCAGCCTCGATCTTAAATCACCCTGTTAAAACCAAATATATGGATGTTAAAATTTCAAACTGGATTAAAGACCATAAAAAGTTAATAGTCCGTTGGGAAGGTATGGTAGAAGATATGAAAGCCGACCGCCCTCAATTTGTCTCTATTAATATTGCGCATCGTGGCTTAATGGATTTGGTGCAAGCAAGTCGCTGGCAGACCTGTCCTATAGCGCCATAATTTGGGATCAAAGATGAGTGGAGAGAAGGAAGGCCCTATACAAAAGATGCACTCACTAAGTGCATTAATTAAGCGGTTGAATTATGAGTACCACACCTTAGACAAACCTTCTGTAAGTGATGCTGAATATGATCAGGCTTTTAATGATTTGGTGAGTTTAGAGATAAAATATCCTGAGCTTAAAATGCCTGATTCTCCTACCTATCGTGTGGGAGGCAAACCTCTTGATATTTTCACATCTGTTGCGCATAAAAAAGCCATGCTTTCCTTAAGTAATGGCTTTAGTGAAGAGGATATTTACAAATTCGATCAACGTGTCAGAGAAGCGGTTGATTTGCCAATTGTTGAATATGAGTGCGAGCCTAAATTTGATGGGTTGGCCATTAGTATCCATTATGAAAATGGCTTTTTGAAACAAGCGTTAACACGTGGTGATGGGACGTATGGCGAAGATGTCACAGAGAATGTGCGTACGATTCGAAATGTGCCGCTGAGTTTGGCAAAACCTTACCCTAAAAATGTAGAAGTGAGAGGTGAGATTGTTATTCCGACACAAGCCTTTAAAAAACTCAATGAGCAGGCTGTTTTAGAGGATAGTAAAATATTTGCAAACCCTAGAAATGCTGCGGCAGGGAGTATTCGGCAGTTAGATTCTCGAATTGCGGCTAAACGCCCTTTAAGCATGTTTGCCTATAGTTTGGGCGTGATTTCTGAAGAATGGCCAGCGCCCTTAACGCATTATGAAAATATGCAGCAGTTCAAACTTTGGGGGTTTAGTATCTCTGAGGAAATTGAGATTGTCACAGGGGTAGAAGGTTTGTTGGCCTTTTATCAGAAAATGACAAAACTTCGCTCTACATTACCTTATGAAATTGATGGTTTGGTTTATAAGGTAAATGATTTGTTTTTACAGGAAGAATTGGGTTTTATTGCGCGTGCGCCTAAGTGGGCTATCGCACATAAGTTTCCAGCAGAAAAGGCGCGTTCTATAGTGGAGTCTGTTGATTTTCAAGTAGGGCGCACAGGCGTTTTGACGCCGGTGGCAAGGTTAAAGCCTGTTAAAGTAGGCGGTGTTTTAGTTTCTAATGCAACCTTGCATAATATGGATGAAATTGCACGCAAAGATGTCAGAGTGGGTGATTGGGTTCAGGTGCGTCGCGCAGGAGATGTGATTCCTGAGGTGGCTGAAGTGATATTGGATGAGCGTCCAGATAATGCTATACAAATAGTGATGCCAGAGCATTGCCCTGTTTGTCAAAGTGAAGTCATAAGGCCAGAAGGGCAGAGTGCTTATTGCTGTCAAGGTGGCTGGGCGTGTGCAGCACAACAGAAAGAACGATTGAAACATTTTGTGTCACGTAAAGCCATGGATATAGATGGCGTAGGTAATAAGCTTATTGAGCAGCTTATTGATTTAGGAAAAGTTTGTTTTCCGGCAGATTTATTTAAGATTGAACATAAGGTCTTGGCTGGTATGGAACGCATGGGTGATAAGTCTGCTGAAAATGCGTTATCGGCTTTAGACAAGAGTAAGCATACAACGCTAGGCAGGCTTATTTTTGCAATTGGTATCCCTGATGTGGGCGAGGTCCTGGCAAAAAACCTAGCGAAGTGTTTTGGTTCATTGGAGGGATTATTTTCAGCAAGTTTTGAGGACCTGCTTAACGTGCCGGATGTGGGTGAGATTATTGCACGTAATATTATTGAATTCTGGGCGCAGGATGTGAATCAAAATCTACTACATGATTTATTGGCTGTGGGGGTTTCTTATGAGCCAGAGTTGATGGTTCGGGTTGAGGAGATTCCTGATAATCCTTTTAAAGATAAAGTAGTTGTGATTACTGGAAGTTTTACTGATTATTCCCGCAGTGACCTCAAAGAAAAATTAGAGCTGCTTGGCGCTAAAGTAACAGGCAGCGTGTCTGCAAAAACAGATGTCTTGGTAGCAGGTGAAAAAGCGGGTTCAAAGTTGCAAAAAGCAACGGATTTGGGTTTGGATATATTAACAGAGCAGGATATTTTAAAATTTTTCTAAAAAAGATGCAAAGTTTAAGTTTATCTTAAGGTTCGACCTCTAGTCTTACTAGTGAACATGTCAACTGTCTAAAGCGATGGGATATATTTTAACTCCTTTTTTTATATGCTGATCGCTTTTCACAGGTTCATATTTTTATCGTTTATCCTCCAATATTTTCTTAAACAATGATCGGTGTTTTAAGCTGAATCATGTATAATTCCCCCAAATTTTTATAATTATAAACTTCTACGCTATGCGCTGTATTCGAAACGCAGACCTGATGAATATTAATCAGCCCTCGGTAGCCACGATTGGCACCTTCGATGGTGTGCATGTGGGGCACCAGCAGGTGCTGAAAAATCTAAAAATAAAAGCATTGGAATTAGGCTTGCCGGCAACGGTTATTTGTTTTGAGCCGCAGCCCAAAGAGTTTTTTATGGATGGTCGTGCGCCTGCGCGTATCACGCCTTTCCGAGATCGCATGCAGGCTTTTAAATCTTGTGGCATTGATCAAGTCTTATGTCTTCAGTTTGATAAAAAACTAA
>CAXBFV010000146.1:0-4104 GCA_963974985.1 uncultured Gammaproteobacteria bacterium
AAAAATGGTGGGTCGTGGGCGACTTGAACGCCCGACCAATTGGTTAAAAGCCAACTGCTCTACCAGCTGAGCTAACGACCCCTGGAACGCGAACAATTATACTAATCAAACTCTAAAACACAAGCATTAAAGTATTACTTTTGAGGATTTAGACAAATCCCTTTTTCTAAAAGCTGTTTAACTTCATCAATATAAAATGCCAATGGTTTGTCAAAACCTTTACCCACATGAATCGCAGCGGCTGCATTTAAAATTAACATATCCGCTTTTGGTCCAAGAACTTCCCCACATAAAATTTTCTTAGATTCTTCAAAATTTTGATACGCATCGCCAGCAGCTAAAGCAGGAATTTGGCTTCGGATAAATCCAAGCTGTTCAGGATGCAGCGTCTGTTTATGCAACTGCCCATTTTTAATTTGCATGATTGTGTTTACACCACATACTGAGAATTCATCTAATCCTGATCCATACACCACATAACCATACTCAACGCCAAGTTTTACCAGCGCCTCAGCCATCGGCTCAACCAGCTCTACATCATAAACCCCCACGACCACTCTTTTAACACCATCGGGAAGCAACAAAGGTCCTAATACATTAAAGATAGTCTTTTCACCTCGATCAGCAAAAACTTTACGTGCTTCGGCCACAGGTTTAAAAATTGGATGAAAAAATGGTGCAAATAAAAAGACAAGTTTTTCATCCGCTAATATCTGATTTGCAGCTTCTGCTGTTTCCGGAATTTCGATGGCCAATTGCCCTAGAAAATCAAAGCTACCACATTGACTGGTGATGGCTTTATTCCCGTGTTTTACAACAGGCAATCCATAATGGTGCGCCACCAAAGCTGACAATGTAGAATAATTTAAAGTTTTAGCCCCGTCGCCACCAGTTCCCACCACATCAATGCTATCTGGATAAGGGTTAGAGATTCTCACACTCTTCTCAATGAAAAAATGGGCTAGTTCATACAAAGTTTCAGCATCATACATTTTAGCATTTAAGGCTGTAATCAACTTCACTTTTTCTTCTAATGCAACGTCCTCATCAAATAAGGGTTGAATCATGCTCTCAATATTCATGGGATGGCTTTAAAATCTGTATACAAAACGAGGCAGACATCTTAGGGGAACTATATTTAAAATTCAATTGAAATAAGCCTTTCATTATTAACATACGAATCAGTCACCTTTAGTCATGAAATTATAATCTTAAAAATTCCAATAATCAGCTATAGTTATATCTGCCAACAGCATTACATTAGAGAAAAGTCATGAACCATAAAACGCTTCTACCTTTATTAATCAGCGCATGTCTATCGACACAAGCAATGGCTGTTCAAACGACACCTAAAGATTTAGGTCATGGCATAAACTATGCAGCCAGTCACTATTATAATCCTTTAAATACAACTGTTCCTTCCAATGTTTTAGAAGCAGATTTTTCTTTACTCTCCTCTCATTTTAATACCATTCGAACTTACTCTATTAATTTATTCAGCACCTACAGAGCTTTAAGAGAAGCACAGCGCTTTAATATGGGAGTCGTATTAGGATTAGGCTGGGCATACGGCAAAAAACCTGAGTTTGATAAGCAGTTTAAACTCTTTACCATCCTATTTACGCAATATCCTGATTTACAAAAATATGTTAAAGCCATCATTGTTGGCAATGAAGTTTATGACTTACCCATGGCCAACGACCCTAATGGTATTAAAAACTGGCTTGCCGATGTGAGTCAAGTCAGAGACTGGGTCACTAAAAATTGGAAAGCAGCACCCATGCCTTTTGTAACCATTTCTGAAAGAGCAAATGTTTTAGAAGGTAAAGCAATCGTTCCAGGAACCCATCAAGGTGTGGGCGCGGCAATCGTAGAAGGCCTTCCGGCAAATACACCTATATTTGCCAACATTTATCCTTTTTGGGGTGGCTGTACGGCAACCATGGCGGTCAATCCAAATCTACCGACCATTGTTCCAAAAGGTAATACTGATCAACAGCTTAAACTCTGCATTACTTCTGGTGGCAGCTTATCCCAACGCTGGGATAGACTACAGAAAGATGTCAGCACCTACACTGGAAAACATGCTGTTATCCTTGGCGAAACGGGCTGGCCGACCAATGGTGACGCTGGAAATATTCCAAGTACCACCGATGGTTCCAAAACCGTTAAGCCTTCTATAAAAGGCGCTGAACTTTATTGGGATTATATTTATGGTAAAGGTTCACACAATACCTCAAACTCTTTTCTCGCAAAAAATCCTGACACAGCCGTTTTTGCATTTAGCGCCTTTGATGAACCGATTAAAGGCAGCAACAATGCCGCAGATCTTAGGCATTATTGGGGGACTTACAATTGGTCAACACAATCAGGCAAGAATATTGATAAAGGTATTTCAAAGCCCTTAAATAAAACGGTAAACCCCACCGCACACACTGGCACCTATGTAAACTTTGCGGTGACGGCTGATACACCTACCTCGCCGATTGCTTGGGCTGAAAACATGTTAGTACTCAGTGGTTCTAAAACTTATGATTATAAACAATGGAACGCCAATGCCAGCACAACAACAGATCCTAAAGGTAACACCGTCGCTGATGGTACAACAGGCTACCCTTGGATTAAGTACAATCAAACCGTAACCCTTGAGTATCGAAGTGGCAGCTCAGACATTAAGTGTAGCAATACCCTTATGAGTGGTGATGGTATTGGCGGTAAGCTAACCACTATTACCCCAACAAGTAAAAACCAAGGTGACTTAGTTTGGAAAACACTAAAATCTCCTGAAGCAGGTTGGTGTCAACAAGTAACCTGGAGTAACACAGGTGTATGGATGCCTAAGACCTCTCCGGCAAGCGTCTCATCAAAAGCGATCTTTATTCTGATGAGCAAAAACCAATACACCGTCACCATCAATAGTAAACCAAGCACTTTATCTGCAACGACGACTTTAGCGGTCCCCAATAAAACTATGGTGACCATTAAGGGTGTCAGCAATAACTGCACGACCTCTGCTACTTTTAATGCCGGCTCTTGGTCTGCAATCTCAGCAGGCTGTAGTGCAAACTGGAAAAATGAGGGTCAGGGTGGTCAAACTTATGCAAATGCCTGGTTGCCTTAGATTAGCCTAAGGTAAAAGCTTTTCTTCTGGCGTTGATTTATAAAACAACGCCAGTAAGACAGCAGGAATCATTAATACAATAAGGCCACTTCCAAATATAAGCGCATAGTTTCCTATTGATCCAAAGCCAATTTGGCTTGGCGGAATAAACCCAACTATTATCGTTAAACCACAACTCAAAATACCTAATACACACAAGCACCATTTTGTGAAAGCACCACCCTTTAATGTAAACCCTTTTTTAATATGCTTATGCTTATAATGCAAAACGAGTGCCGAAATAAACATGAGCACGTACATGAAAAGGTACAGCTCTGTTGAAAGATCGGTTAGCAGCCAATACACATCATTGATGCTTGGGATAAATACAAATGCCAAACAAACAAAAGTTACAATAACACCCTGCAGCACCAATACTTTTCCAGGCATACCATGCTTATTTTCTTGTCCTAATATTTTAGGCAAGCTTCCCGATTGTGCGGCTTGTTGAAGCCCTCTTGCAGGAGATACAATCCAATTAATCATTTGACCCAATGTTGCAAATACAATCAGCCCACAAATAATGACAGCAAAGGTTTTCAAATGAAAGTGGTCTAAAAAATAATTTAAGGTTTGAAAGATCCCAGATATTAACCCTATCTGTTTATTGGGAATCACAAAGGCAATGGCCAAAGATCCTAAAATCATCGTCAGCAAAATAATACCTGATGCAATCAACACACCAAGTGGGTATTGCTTCCGAGGGTTTTTCATGTCCTTCACATTTACTGCAGCCAACTCAACGCCCAAGAATGCTGTAACAACTGCTGTTAAAGATACCCAATTATTTATTTTGCTAAAGTCAGGTAGGATATTGGTCATATGAAAGTGAATTTGAACAGGGTCACCATTCACAAGCCAAATCACAAGCAAAACAATTAACACCAACAAAGGTAATACAAACCCAAAAATAGCGGCAAAGGCCGCGAACTTTGCAGATAAAG
>CAXBFV010000147.1:0-4028 GCA_963974985.1 uncultured Gammaproteobacteria bacterium
CAAATAAAATTATTATATCTTATTTAAAAGTGGTCGATTGCGGGTTTAATGTGCCTGCTGCTATAGCCTCTATGAAGATCAAACACATTGATTTACCAGCTAGGCGTGTGTTTCAAGATGCTCGAGATGTTAATACTAAATTCAGTAAAACATTCACGACTTACTTTTTCCCAGTGGGTGATGATATTGAGAAAGTTGTTATTGATTGGATAATGTATCTAAAGGAAGAGCTATTGTATGGCAATGATGATCCTTTATTCCCTCAAACCCAAGTAATCCTAAGTAAAAACCGCACTTTTGAAGCATCTGGTCTTAAAAGGGAGCATTGGAGCACTGCCTCACCTATACGTACTATTTTCAAGCAGGCATTTGAAGCGGCTGGTTTACCTTATTTTAATCCGCATAGTTTTCGTAATACCCTAGTAACTCTTAGCCAAATAATTTGCCAATCACCAGAGGATGTTAAGGCTTGGAGTCAGAATTTAGGGCATGAAGGCGTTATGACAACATTTTATAGTTATGGTGAGGTCCAAGAATCACGGCAAGGTGAAATTTTTCAACAATTGAAGAAGCCCCGCTCATCTGCCAGCCAAGATGTAACTGAACTTGCCAAAGCAATTGCTTATGAAATGGCCAATCAATGATATCTTGGCCATGGCTATAAATGCAAACCTATTTTTCTATATCTACAGTAAAGACAATTGATAAGTAGGTTTTTTAACAACTGACCTTATCTACTGTTAACGGATAGGTTTATGATTAGCATCAGCCCCTAAAACTTTAGGATAAATAACCCCTTAAAAATTCGACTATAAAAGATTACTTCCATTTAGACGAATCAAAACCTTGCTCTTTATTTGATTCTTTTTTTTGCCCTATTTTTAGCCACTTAGCCATATAGAAAGCAGCCAGTAAATAAAAAAATATAAGCAAAACAAAACCCACCCAAAAATCAATATTGAAAATATATTTCAATACGAAAATAAGTATGATCGCAAATAAAATCGAGGCAATGTTTGCAATAAAATATTTCACCATATCAGAAAACATACTAAACAAAATCCTTTAATTGATTCTGAACAAGGAACCAAAAACACTCAAGATTTTGATTATATAGCTTTTGGTATAAAGCAGGATTTTTTCTTCTTAGATCTATTGAAGCATAATAAGAAAGGTCATAGATACTTGCAGCAGACAAGCCAATACCAACACCAAGTGTTACAGTACCTGTAATAGCTCCTTGGATAGATTTTTTAGCCACATATCTAGACACTATAAAGCCTGCCAATAAATCAGAAACAATTTCAATAAAAGGCATTACTGCAACTTTTTTTATTCCATATTTTGCTGCAAATTTAGCTGCTGCTTCTGCATATTTAGTGGGTGATGAGTTTTGAGAATACCCAATGACAATTTCACAAATTCTTTTTACTGGGTTCATCTTTCCAAGCGAGCGCAAGGAATAATACCCTTGCCGACTAAGTTGTTTCGTGACCCTTAAATCAAACCTTATCCTTTCCCCATCTGTTATGCCTGTAGCATAACCAGCAGCGCTACCCAGAGACTCAGCAATAAATGCCCCCCCTCTTAATGGTGCTATTATTGCACTTTCAATAACAGCCATCATCTCAGGATGAAAAGTCTCTGCCACATCATAAGTAAAACCCATTACTTATGAGCCCGAGCCAGAAGTTTTTATTGTCCCTGTAGTATGTGTAAGCATATTATCAAAAGTTACTTTATCAAAGTCCATCACAATATGTATGGATGGCGAAGAGTCTTTTTGATTAGAATCTATTATATTGGCTGATAATATTTGGCCATCTTCTGCGGTGTACTGACCAACAACAACATTTCTCATTGTCCCTACACCATCTGTAATTTTTAAAACCATTTTTTTAAGCTTATTTTTTGAATTTAAAACGTTAAAAACCGAAGCAACAACGGGAGGAAGCAAAGGGACGGTTAAGCTCAAAGAAAAGCCTGCAGTCTGAAGAGAGGCTGAATACTGAGTAGAAAAACCATCAAAGCTATAACTGGACACAATAATATAATCATCTCCAGCACTTTGTGATGTGTTTGAAGTTCTTCCGGCAACTTCTTTTGTTCCGCACTTAGCAAATAACTGCCCAAAGCTCTCAGTTTCAATTTCACAATAATTTGGCATTCTTAAACCCTTATATTTTTTCTTGCTGTTTATTTGTTCAGCTCTTCTAGCATTTCCTTTCGCTTTTCTATGCCATAGTCACTGTCTTTACTATCCTTCTCAACTTTTTCATATTGCTCTCAAACACTTAACCAACATGAGAATAACATTTAAACAAAAAATGAACAAATACAACTTATTCAAACGCCATACAGACTAATATTTTCGTTATTATTTCTCAACAACATGAATGAAGCCATGGCTCATTTTATAACTGAATTTGAGGATCATATTCAGAACCTATGAAAAGGCTCAATGAATGAACCAATCTATACAACTAGATGAGAAGCTTCTGTTTGATCGGCACAACATTTGAAATTTCAGATAAACTATCAACATAATCAGCCCAAGCATTCATCATGTTAAAACGTTTTTTAAGCATGTCACCACGAGCATAGGCTTTCTCAGCTTCATTAGTTAATCCATGAGCCAATGCAAACTCAGCCAATCGGTATGGAAAACCTGTTTCTTCACCAATATAATCTCTAAATGTGCTTCTGAATCCATGAACCGTAATATCTTTCCTATCCATGCGCTTGAGCACTGCAGACATAGCGGCATTGCTCATTGGTTTATCAATCCTGCACCCAGCAAATACATATTCATTAACTCGTGGCAATGACTCAAGTAAATCTACAACAGCATCTGATAAAGCGACCCTATGAGCTTTACGAGCCTTCATTCGACCTCTTGGTACATTCCACTCTTTCTTATCAAAGTTAAATTCATCCCATGTAGCCATTATTACTTCACTTGTTCGTGCTGCAGTTAGAATCGTGAAACGTAATGCTTGCGCAGCAGTTCCCTCCATTTTTTGAAGCTTCCCCATGAATGCTGGCATATCTTGATACGGTAAAGCATTATGATGTTTATCCTCGCCAGCTTGCTCGTAGCGAATTTGTTTAACCCTCTCAGGCTTTGGATAGAAGGTGTCTAATAAGCCTTTCCAGGTCGCTGGGTTTGACGCCTCACGATACTTATTAGCAATTGCATGTGATATTACTGATTCAATACGTTGACGCACTCGATTAGCAGTTTCAGTCTTTGTGTTCCATATAGGATCTAATACTAGACGCACATGCTGAACATCAATGTCTTTAACTGCCATATCACCAATATACGGATAAGCGTACGTTGTTAGCGTGTTAGTCCACTGCTGTATGTGCTTCTGGTTACTCCATTGAGCTTTCATCGCTTCTATATAGTTTGCCGCACACACGCTGAATGTCATATTTTTAAGCTTATTCTCTCGTTTAGCAGATATCTCAACCTCAAGTGACTTAGCCTTTTGCCCACGCTGGTCTTCTATAGGATCAATGCCACTATCAAGAAGAGCCTTGGCCGCAGTCGCCTTTATACGTGCTTTTGCTAATGAATTTGTTTTAGCGTTATAGCCACCAAGCCCCATCAATCTACGCTTTTTATTAAATTGATATCTGAACACCCAACTTTTAGATCCTGTTTTAGCAATGTAAAAATACAACCCATCACCAATGGCATACCATTTAGGTTCTGAATAACTCTCTATCTCTAATACAGTGATCTTCTTCTGAGCCATTCTTATACCACCAATAAAATTTTATACCATTTTTTATACCATAAATTTACCAGATTTTAATATATGATAAAAGACGTTAATGGATAATAAATACCATAATCAACTTAATTCAAGGGGATTTATAGGATATCAAGTTTCTTAAATGGATGGTAATAAACAGTAGTTAGTAGGACTGTCTCTCCGCCATTATTTATTTCAGTTTCCTTCTTTTTTCTAAGTACAATCCTTCATTCAAATCATCTGCCAGGATGAAAACCTGGTTCG
>CAXBFV010000148.1:0-4017 GCA_963974985.1 uncultured Gammaproteobacteria bacterium
ACCTCAACCACAGAGTATGATAGCTGGCCTTTATTCATTCCTGTTTTGCTTACTATGATTGGTTTGATTGGCGGTTGTGCAGGCTCTACTTCTGGTGGTTTAAAGATTATCCGTGCAATTTTGGTAAAGAAACAGGCGCTAAGAGAAATGCGGAAACTCATTCATCCAAATGGTGTTTTTCCTATTAAATTAGGTGCTAAAGTAATGTCCGAGTCCGTAATTAATAGTGTTTGGGGGTTTATTGCGGGCTACTTCTTGGTATTTGCAGTTATGTGGTTATTAGTAATGGCGACAGGCGTGGACCAATCTACGGCCTTTTCAGCTGTGGCCGCTTGTATTTCAAACCTGGGTCCTGGAATTGCTGGCGTTAGTGTAAATTATGCTGGCCTGCCAGGCAGTGCTCAATGGCTTTTAGGGTTTACCATGCTGATTGGACGTTTGGAGGTCTTTACGGTATTGGTATTATTCTTGCCCGATTTTTGGCGGCATTAAACAGCTGAAGGCAAATATCTTTGTTAAAAGGTGCGTTAAAAATGCTCATTTACATAGGCTGTAAACTGTGCTTTTTCATTTACTTTTGCCTCGATCTTTACCACCATCTGTTTAATGCAAATATCCATGAGTTAAACATAGACAACATTAATATTGAAAATGCTTAATAAATTCTTCATTTTTTCCTAAATCCATAACAGACTCAATGCCTATATCTAAATGTAGATTAACAAAAGATTTATTGGTTTTAAGGTCATTTTCTGTAGTTTTTACACCTTCTGGTGTCATGGGGAGATCTGAAACTAAAAGTAGTGCGCCTCTTGGGATTTTATTAGCGTGCCCGACTACAAATAAGGTGGCGGTTTCCATATCTACCGCAATGGCAGAAAGCTCTTTTAAATAGCCTTTAAACTTATCATCCCATTCCCAAACTCGTCGGTTGGTGGTGTAGACCACACCGGTACGATATTCAAGTCCTCTGTCATAGAGCTTTTCAGAAATAAGTTTATGCATTTTAAAGGAAGGAAGTGCCGGGACTTCGGGGCGTTTATAATCATTACTGGTCCCCTCTCCTCTTATGGCCGCATTTCCCTAAAAATAAAACAGCTTTTGGATTGGCCGCAATAAGAAGGTCTAAAATAGTTGCAGTATTTGCGGAGCCCATACCAAAGTTAATCATGGTAACGCCAGTGCTATTTGTTGCCGCTTGCATGGGGCTGTCAGCCCCGTGAATTTTACAGCTGAATTTTTTAGCAAAGCTTTCAAGATAATTGCTGAAGTTTGTCAGTAAAATATATTGGCCAAATTGATCTAAAGGCATGCCGGTATAGCGCGGCAACCAGTTTTTGGCAATGTCCATTTTTGTTTTTAACATGAATAAAATACTCCTATTTTTTTTAATAACACGATTCGCAATGAAGAATTATTTATCCCATACTTTATAAATTAAGGGATTTAGAAGAAGTGTATCAGATGAAAATGCTGAGATGTATAAAAACGAGTTTAATTGCCGGAGTGGTTGGTTTATATGGTAGTGCTTATGCTCTTTCAACTGGACCGTATGCTGACATTAATATAGGGATTGCTAATACTGCTGATAATAGCTACAGCACAGGTTTCCAAAACCAGAAAAAAAATAAGTTTGCAGGAGGCCTGAACATTGGATATATGTTTATGCCCAATTTTGGTGTTGAGGTAGGTTATGCCAATTACAATAAAGTAAGCTATGAGCAGCCAGTGACTTTAGCTAAAGGTTCTGCAAGCCTGTATGGCTTTGATGTTGCTTTAAAAGGTGTCTATGGATTGCCTGTTGGCCCCTATTTATTTGCAAAAGCAGGTATTGGGTATCTGATTCAAGATGCTGTCGTAAATGAACCTAAATATCGGCGTGCGACTTTCTTTTGGGGCGGTGGCGTCGGCTATGATATCTTTATGGGAGTTTATACTCAGCTAACCTTTACGCAGAATGTTGCTCCAGGCCCTGTTCCAAGAGTATTTATGACGACATTAGGGTTGGGATATAAGTTTTAACAGACCCTAAAACCATATTCCATAATTAAAGGTGCGTGATCTGAAAACCAGTTTTCTTTATAGACACTGGTAGCGTGTGCAAGTTTTGCTATTTCTGGAGTTGAAATCTGGTAGTCAATTCGCCAACCTACATTATTAGCTCTGGCCTGGCCTCGGTTTGACCACCACGTATATTGATCTTTTTCTTGGTTAAGGGTTCGGAAAGTATCTACCCAGCCCAGGTCATCAAAAATTTTGTCTAGCCAGGCACGTTCTTCTGGCAAAACGCCTGAGTTTTTCTGATTGGCCTTCCAGTTTTTAATATCAATTTCTTTATGCACAATATTAAAGTCACCACAAACAATCATATTTGGCTTGTCTGTCAGTTGTTTTTTCAAGATGGGCGCATACTTCTCAAGGAAATCCATTTTAAAGCCCTGACGAAGCTCTCCGCTTGACCCTGAAGGTAAGTATAAGGAGGCGACACTAAAATTTTTATATTCAAGCTCAATATAGCGCCCTTCTGCATCAGCCCAATCGATATCTAAACCTGTATGAATGGCGAGAGGCTTTTTCTTACAGTAGATGGCGACACCACTATACCCTTTTTTCTGGGCATCAAAAAAATAACGATGGTAGCCTTCTGGAAAGAAAATAGGATCGTCTAGCTGAAATTCTTGAGCTTTAGTTTCTTGAATGCATAAGAAGTCAGCATCTATGCTTTTAAACCATTCAAAAAAACCTTTACGAGCAGCTGCTCGAATACCATTTGCATTAAAAGAAATCACTTTCATTTCGTATATGAACCTTGAGACATTAAAGTTTCTGTAACTTACCCTAAAAATCAGGAAAGAGTGAAGAAAAAAACTATATTGTTATAATAAAAAAACCCGCATAAAGCGGGTTTTAAAGAGACAAATTAAAAGATAGAAAAATAATTACTTTTTAGTAACTGTTTTTTCAACTTTTTTAGCAGCGGTTACATCAACTTTATCTGCTTTCTTTTCAATCGCTAATAACTCAACTTTGAAAGTTAGCGCTTGATTTGGACCAATACTTGGTGGCGCATACTCGCCATAAGCTTGATCAGCGGCACAGTAAACAGTCCAAGTTGAACCTACAGGCATTTTTTCAAGTGCTTTTGTCCAGCATGGGATAACTTGGCTTACACCAAATACTGCTGGTTCTTTACGCTCGTATGAACTATCAAAAACTTTGCCGTCACTTAGCATACCTTTATAGTTTACTTTAACCGTATCCGTTGCAGTTGGCATTTCGCCTTTACCTTCAACATCTACTTTATAGTGAATGCCTTTTGCAAGTTCTTTAACACCGTCTTCTTTAGCAACTTTAGCAAGATATTCATCTGATTTCTTAAGATTCATTGCGCCAGCTTCTTTCTGTTTAGCTTGGGCTTTTTCCATCATTTCTTTTTGGAAAGCTTGCATAGTTGTTTGCATAACTTCTTTAGAATATTTAGCATCCTTACCTTTCAAGCCAGCATTTAAGCCTTGCTTGAATGCGCGACTATTTAAGTCAACACCTTGAGTTTTAAAGCCACTACCAATTTCATGTCCAATGATATAGCTTACTTTTGTCATGCTGACAGGTTTAACTGTATCTTCTTTTTTAGCTGTTGCTGCAAAAGTAGTCGTTGCAAGTGCTGCACCAACAAGTGTTGCAGAGACGATTGTAACAATCTTTTTCATTTAGGAATTCTCCATTTGTGTTGTTTAACTTACTAAGCAACGTCATCCTAGATAAGGCTCTGCTGGAAGTCAATAATTGATACGGCATAGATTGTATAAAATTAAACCTGCAAAATGGTTCGCGACGAGTATCGTTGATGTGATAGAATTGAGTTATAAAAATTATCAGGTAACTAGTTTTAATCACTAGTATTTATAAAGGCTTACATGGAGATATGTATGTTGGGTGTGGATTTTAGATCCGCTCCTGTTGATGTGAGAGAGGCATTTGCATTTAGTGATGACTCCCTCTTAGAAAAATTAAGTG
>CAXBFV010000149.1:0-4016 GCA_963974985.1 uncultured Gammaproteobacteria bacterium
GAGAATAAATATACTGCGCCAACCTTTTAACTTATTTACTTCCACTTCCTAAGAATAATTTTTTACTAAAGACACCCGTCTTGCAATGTCATAATAGAAAATCTATTTTACTAATGATAGTGCAAAACATTATCACTAAACACATTTAAAATTGCTATCATAAGCATATTGAGACTAAAAAGCGCACTCCATGAAAATTTTTAAAGAGAACTATTTAAAACTAAAAACAATATTTTCTGCTGAAAGTGACAATACTAAAGAAATATTAAACAGCTATGGCCGTTACTTAAATGGAGATGCCTCAAAAAAAGAAATGGAAGAAGCTAATGAAAAATTCAGAGATCTTCTCAAAGCAATCGGTCTTGGCTCGCTCTGCATTATTCCAGGCTCCATTATCACGATCCCCGCAATCCTTTATGCTGCAAAAAAGATTGGGATTGATTTATTGCCAAAATCTTTTTATGAACAATTTCCAAATTTAAAATCAGAGAAATAAAACAATGCCATATATTCAAGATGCACTAGAAGTTATTGATATTGAGCTCAATGCTGTACAAAAACTAAAATCCTCTATTGGCGCTGAGTTTGAAAAAGCCTGCGAGCTTATGGAAGCATGCTTAGGTCGCGTCATTGTCATTGGTATGGGTAAATCAGGCCATATTGGTTCTAAGATTGCCGCAACCCTTGCAAGCACAGGCACTCCGGCATTTTTTGTCCATCCTGCTGAAGCAGGCCACGGTGATTTTGGCATGATTACCAAAAATGATGTTATTTTTGCAATTTCAAACTCAGGGTCTACTTCTGAAGTTATCCAGCTTATTCCGCTTATTAAACGTATAGGTATCCCGCTTATTTCTGTAACCGGAAAACCCACTTCAATTCTAGCCATTCAATCTGATGTCAATCTTGATATTTCTATTGAAAAAGAAGCCTGCCCTCATGGCATAGCACCCACGGCCAGCACGACGACAACTCTAGTTTTAGGGGATGCATTGGCGATTGCCATCCTCAAATCAAAAGGTTTTACTGAAGAAGATTTTGCTTTTTCACACCCAAGTGGTGCATTAGGTAAACGCTTACTATTACGCGTTAAAGATATTATGAAAATCGGCAATAACCTCCCCATTGTTTCCAGTGATTCGACTATAGAAGAAACTATTCTTGAGATCAGTAATAAAGGCCTTGGCATGACTATTGTTAGTGATGATAAGTTAAAAGTATTAGGTATCTTTACCGATGGTGATTTGAGAAGAATATTCCAACTTGATCAATATAGAAAAGGTATTAAAGTTTCTGAAATCATGACTTCCTCACCTCTGCTCATTCACGAAGAAGAATTAGCAGCTAAAGCGCTAGGTATAATGGATGATAAAAAAATCACCAGTCTTGTCGTAAGAAATAGCCAAGACCACCTTGTTGGCGTTGTGCATATGCACGATTTGATTCAACAAGGTATTGCTTAGTAACTGATTGCCATTCCTGCAAAGGCAGGAACCCAGTATTTTAAAATATTAACCTTGATTTATTCAGGAATTGGTAAACCAATACAGTGATAACCTGCATCTACGTGGACCACTTCACCGGTAATCCCACTAGCAAGATCTGAGCATAAGAAAGCAGCCGTGTTTCCAACTTCCATAATGCTGACATTTCTTCTTAGTGGCACAACCTTCTCGTTATAGTCTAGAATTTTTCTAAAGCCACTAATGCCTGATGCTGCTAAGGTACGAATAGGGCCTGGAGAAACAGCATTCGCTCTAATACCATCTACACCTAAGGCCGCTGCAGTATAACGAACTGTTGCTTCAAGAGACGCTTTTGCAATGCCCATTGTATTATAATTATCAACCGCCTTTTCAGAACCAAAATAGGTCATTGTAATTACTGATGCGTTGCGTCCTTTCATCATTTCGCGTCCAGCTTTAGCGAGTGCCGCAAAACTATAAGCACTTACATCATGTGCGATTCTAAACCCTTCTCTATTTACTGCAGAAATAAAATCGCCGTCAAGTTGATCAGCAGGCGCATAAGCCACTGAATGCACAATACCATCTAATCCGTCCCAAACTTTGGCAAGGGTATCAAATACATTTTTGATTTGATCATCATCTGTGACATCGCACTCAACCAATGCTGCAGGGTTATAATCTTTAGTTAATTTTTCAATTCTATCTTTAAAACGATCACTCTGATAAGTGAAGGCAAGCTCAGCACCTTCTCTGTGCATTGCTTCAGCCACACCACTGGCAATAGACTTATTACTTAATAGCCCAACAATTAATATCTTCTTACCTGTTAAAAAACCCATTACGTTATCCTTTTGTTTATTGCAAAATATTTTCCAAAGTGTAGCCAAATTTTGCAATGATTACCATAGTCGACTCCGCCGACTAAACCACCCGTAAAAATTGCTTGCTCATGATTTATAGCAAAACATCATCTAGGCTTAACAACTGAACATCATTATTTTAGGAGTTTTAAATATGAATAAAACACGTAAAGATATTCATCCCAAGGCCATAGGCGATGACTCATTTAATAAACCAAGAGATATTTGGAACGTTTTTAAAATTCTTGCTGAAATTGTCGAAGGCTATGAAAGACTCAGCCATGTTAAACCTGCCGTCAGTATTTTTGGCTCTGCGCGCACATCTTCTGATGATCCCATTTATAAACTGACAGAAGAAATGGCTCATAAACTTTCTGACAATGGCTATAATATTATTTCAGGAGGCGGACCAGGAACAATGGAGGCTGCAAATATTGGCGCCTCAAAAGGAAAATCCTTAAGCATTGGACTTAACATTGACCTACCCCATGAACAATCTGCAAATGGACATCAAGATATACAACTAAGGTACCGTTATTTCTTTACACGCAAAGTAATGTTTATTAAGCACTCTATTGCCTATATTGTCATGCCCGGCGGATTTGGAACCCTTGATGAACTTTTTGATATTGCAACACTTATTCAAACAGGTAAGAAAAAACCTATGCCTATTATTCTTGTGGGGTCAAATTTTTGGGGTGGGCTTATAGAGTGGATTAAAAATACACTGATTACGAATAAAACGATCAGTCCTGATGATATTGATCTGCTTTCCGTCGTTGATACAGCAGAAGAAGCTTTAGAAATTATTAATTGTCATCAAAACAAAAAACACCAAGAAAGCCTTGATAAAAATATAACTGACTTTGAGTTTTAACAAACCCCATTAAAATACAGGGCCACAAAAACGCAACTAAATTGCCATCTTATAGAACAGATAGCAATTGCTGTGACCATAAAAGTAATTAACCCTTATACGCTTTAATACTATTCATAATATCTTTCTTCGCTTCAACAGCATTTTCCCAGCCGTCAACTTTAACCCACTTGTCAGCATCTAATTCTTTATAATGTTCAAAGAAATGCTTGATTTGAGCAAGTAACAGTTCTGGCAAATCAGTGACATCCTTAACATGACTATAGATTTTAGTTAGCTTGTCTGTAGGTACGGCAATAATTTTCGCATCCACACCTGACTCATCTGTCATTTTTAAAACGCCTACAGGGCGACAATTAATAACAGCGCCATGCTGCAAAGGAAATGGGGTTGGCACTAAAACATCTACCGGATCACCATCTTCTGATAGTGTATTTGGCACAAAACCATAGTTACATGGATACTGCATACAAGTTGACATAAAACGATCAACCACCAACATATCAATATCTTTATCAAACTCATATTTTACCGGTTCGCTAAAAGCCGGAATTTCAATGACAACATTAATATCGTTAGGCGCATCTTTACCGTGTTTTACTTTTGAAAGCATTTCAGATCCTTATAGATGTGTTTAAATTATTAGGTTCCACAGCATTGTCTGATAAATACATCTATTTTTCAAGAAGGGATCTATACTGATTCAGTAAGGACCAGCCTCATATAGCAAGCTACCATTAAATGCCTAAACATTTTAAATTTCAAAAACCTGCATTATGTATTGCATCTTCTTTATTGCTAAGTGGCTGC
>CAXBFV010000150.1:0-4012 GCA_963974985.1 uncultured Gammaproteobacteria bacterium
GGCCTGCTTGTTCCTCGAGGGTTAAGGAGTCATAGTTTTTATGGTATTTCTGATTAGAGTAAATATTTAGCAATACTAGCGCTTCTTCGTGAAGCCACATTGCACTCCAGTCTGGCGCTAAATAACTTCCATGCCCCCATATAGATCCTTGCTGCATTCCACCCAGGGATTGCCAAACATTCTGCCCCTTTTCAATCTCGCCAGGAATTATGATAGCTTGCCCAGATACGGATACAACAGAATTAGGAATAGGCGGTGCTTCCTGATATACCTCTTTACCAAAGTAAAGCAACACCGCGAACATTATTATCATACTTAAAGAAAGTATGATCCAAAGTTTTTTAACTGAAAAATGTTTACTGCGATTCATGAATTTTCACCATCTGTTATATCAAGCAGGGTTTAGCGTTAAAGCTAGCGCTAATATATTCCACTAGATACCTTAAACCTTAGCACAAATAAAAGCAGGGACTTTGTCATATTGGATTTATCTAATATTGGATTTGTAACCAACTAAATGTCATTAATTGACAACGCTCTCAACACGTTCAATAGAGTCAGCTTTAGCAAGCGATAGTCTAACAATACTATTTTTAATAGCGTGTAAGCTATGCATCACTTTTGAATCAAGATAAATTAAATCTCCAATCTTTAAATGAAACTCCTCCTTATTTACATGGAAATTAAGGTCGCCTTGAACCAGCATAACTGTAATTGGATAAGGGGCACTATGCTCCTTCATAGTAATGCCTGCAGGCAAACTAATTTGTATCTCTTTGGTTATTGGTGTTTCAATTAATTTTTTAATGGCTACTTTATTTTTACTAAAATCCGCACCATCAATAAAGTTCACTAATTCTGTCATAATATTCCCCTATGGCTTAAATATTTAACGTTAATTTTTTAACATTCCAAATCTGAGTGAGTCAGCAATATTCAATGCCTTTGAAATAACAATTTCAGCAGACTCTTTGTCAAAATCTAATTTAGCCTGTGTTTGAAAAATGCTGAGCCATCGCTCAAAGTGTAGTGCTTCAATTGAAACTTGTTTTGTTAGATCAACATGCTTTTGGTAGGCGTTACCGTGGTATTCCCCTGCTTTTAATAAAACAGAACACCAGAACTGAATTAGCTTTGGAATATGCTCATCCCAATTAACTTCAGCTACTTCATTAAAAATTGGGCCAAGTAAATTGTCTCGACTGACCTTGTCATAAAAATTCCCAACAAAAATTTCAATTTGATACGCTGTAATGTTCATTGTTTATACCCTTATCTAAACCAGGGAAAATATAAGCATGCTTTTTTTCATGAAACTGAAGTGATAACAGCCTCTTTACGTGCCATTTTATCAGCCAACCCGTGATTTACATCTCTATGCTCTTCCTCATCTGCTTTCACGGCTATGACAACATCTCTAAGTGTTGCGTCACTAGCTAACTTCCAATAATCAATCGCTATTTTTGGGGCCGCTACATTCTCAATATTTCCAGCATCAATTTCATCCAAATAATGTTGATAACTCACTACGGCTTCTTCTTCGAGGTAACCAACAAACCTATGGGCTGTTTTAGATGAAATAACATACATCGTAAAATACAAAACAATGAAAATAGCTTGAGCGACAAATATAATAAAACGCTCAAACCAATTAGGTTGCGCAATATGAATAAAAGTCATCAAATGCATGCGTTCATTTTCTGCTTCATCTAATAGTGTCTTTATCCAACCCTCGTCATTTTTGATTTTTCTAAGACATTTAAAATGAAAGTTTGCCGCGCCAATCATGCCTGGTATCGAAGCCACTGTTTCTAAAACAATTGCTCGGCTTCCATAACGCTTTCTAAAAAAAGTGTCTGCAAAAAACCTAAAAAACTTAACCAAACCATAAGCAATCTTATCGCTTATTTTTTTAGCTGGACGATGTGTTATCTCTCCCATAAATTTCTCCTTCTTATATTAAGATTTAATTGTTATATAGCCTAAGCAGTTAGCGCTTCTTTAGGACCAAAAAATTCAAAATGAACTTGTGAACCTGGAATTCCCCAAGCCAAAAGATCATGATAAACATTCACCATAAAAGGTTTAGGCCCACAGAAATAATAATCCGCATGCCTAGAAGAAATCTGCGACTCAATTAAGTCTGCTGTGATAAAGCCTATAGAAGCGTTTTCTTTATTTTTTAATACGCCATTTTCAGGTTCACTATAGCAATAATGTGCTTTTAAATTTTTATGCTTAAGCACTAAATTATCAATTGTTGATTTAAAGGCTTGGACCTCTTCATTTAATGCGCCATGAATGAGCACTATTGGTCGATCCTTCATAGATTCAAGTGCCGTCAACAAGATACTTAAAATAGGCGTAATGCCTACTCCTGCAGCCATGAGCACCAATGGCCTTTCATGTTGATCTTTAGGGTTAAGAAAAAACTCACCGCATGGTGGTGTCAACTCAACCATATCACCAACTTTAAAATCATTATGTAAAACATTAGAAATATAACCATCAGGCATATCAGCCTTCAAACCCTTCTCACGCTTTACACTGATTCGGAAATATTTATTCCCTGGCTTATCAGAAAGGCTATAATTCCGCATTGTCGTACTGCCATCAGGTGTTGGAATACGAATCGTAATATATTGGCCTGATAAATATTCTGGTAATGCTTCACCATCTTCTGGTTCAAGATAGAAAGAACAAATGACCGTACTTTCTTTTTCTTTGCGACTAATTTTAAATTTACGAAAGCCTTCCCAACCACCGCTTTTATTGGCGTTAGCATCATATATTTGTTTTTCTCGTCCTTGCAAAATATTTGCTAAAAATTGATATGCTTCTCCCCATGCCGTAATCACTTCATCTGTAGCACCTTCACCCAACACCTCTTGAATTGATGCAAGAAGGTTACTTCCTACAATTGGGTAATGCTCAGGTTTTATTTGTAAGGATGCATGCTTTTGAGCAATCAACTCTACCGCGCCACCCAGCACTTCTAAATTATCAATATTAGCAGCATAGGCTGTAATAGCCCCAGCTAAAGCTTTTTGCTGAGTTCCGCTCGATTGGTTGAGTGTATTGAAATAAGGCTTTACTTCAGGGTTATGTTCGAACATTCGTTTATAAAAATGTTTTGTAAGTGCTTCTCCATGCTCTTGTAATATTGGAGCTGTAGATTTCACTATATCGATGGTATGTTGGCTGAGCATAAATAATCCCTTTGATTGATAAACTATTAATATGTATTATAAATACACATTATATCAATCATTTTTAATATGTATACAAAATACATATTAAAGATTTACATTACTGGTGCGCCATGCAATTAACACGATTCACAGACTATTCATTGAGAGTTTTAATGTATTTAGCCATGAACCCTGATCGCCTTTGTACCGTGAAAGAAATTACTAATTATTACGGCATATCACAAAATCATCTTACAAAAGCCGTTCACAACCTCTCAAAATTAGAATATATCCAAAGCTCAAGGGGCAAAGGTGGCGGCATTCAACTTATGAAAGACCCAGACCAAATAAATTTACGTGATTTGATTACAAAGCTTGAACCAAGCTTTGTATTGGTAGAATGCTTTGACGAATCCACAAATACTTGTCGGATTTCAAGCACCTGTGGATTAAAAGGTATTCTTTATGAATCACTACAAGCCTTTAATAATTCATTGGGAAATTACTCGCTTGCCGACACCATTTGCAAAATGAAGATGTAAACAATTAGCAAAGACTAACAACAAATATTTATATCGCAATCCAATTTTCAACCTAAGAAAATCTAAATTAATACTCCAAGAGTATAATGCTCAAGAATCTCACTCTCACTTAGCACCGTAGGGTAAATTGCAAAATCATCTACCTCACCCTTTTAATTATACAAACCACTTTGATAGTTTCCAAAATAGAACGTGCTAATCAATGATAAAGTGGTCCCATTACCCTCTGGAATTGCCGCAGTGCCTTCAAGCACACCATCCATATATATTTTGACCTCT
>CAXBFV010000151.1:0-4010 GCA_963974985.1 uncultured Gammaproteobacteria bacterium
TGAAGGTGAAGCTTCAATTTACGAATAAAGAATGCTTGATAAGCTCACCTCACTACTTTAGCATTACATCTGATCCATAAAAATAAAAAAAGGAAAACTCATGAAAGTACTTAATATCGTAGCCCTATTCATCACCATATTGGGTGGATTTAATTGGTTTTTAGTTTCTGTATTAGACTACAACTTAGTTTCTCATTTAGTTGGCGGCTCTACTGCTATTAGAATCTGTTACATCATCATTGGTGCTGCAAGCTTATATTGTTTGAAGTTTTTGCCTGTAGTTTATAGACAGAAATAATTAGAAGCCTTGTCATTCCTTCTACCTGCCTCAAAGTTTTGGCGTAATAAAAAGGTAGACACACTGTATTACCGCGACTTGATCGCGATATCCATTTTAAACCTTGAGCAATCACGATACAGCGCAAGCGCTGGCGAGTTTTACAAAACTCACTGGATCCCGGATCAAGCCCGGGATGACGCCTTAGGTGTTTCATTTTGCTTACTTAAACTTGGTAAAAAATTTTTCATATGAATTTCATGTCCACCCGAATACGCATACTACATATTTTTCTTTTTGAGCTATGCGCACTTATTCTTGTAACGCCTTTAGCTTCAGTAATTCTACATACATCCATGGGCCATATGTTTACCCTTGCCCTCACCGTTTCAATTATTGCTTCAATCTGGAATTTTGCGTACAACTACTTCTTTGATAAAGTTGAGGCTCACTTTGGTGGACACCGCTCAAAACGCGGCCCTCTTTTTAGAATATTTCATACCTGCTTATTTGAAGCCGGCTTGATTATTGTCACAGTTCCTTTAGTCGCTTATTGGTTAAGTATGACATTGGTTCATGCGTTTATAGTCGATATTGGATTCGTTATGTTCTTCTTAGTGTATGCCTTCTTTTTTAATTGGGGGTTCGACTACATCTACTATCATCTGATTCCAAAATATCATACGAAAAATAAAACATAAAAACTGTTTTCTTACAGAGATAAGTTAGCCCATAACATTTAGTCATCAATCATATGATTTTATTTCATGCTAATATTTAGCTCCAAATATGTTTTCCTGCAGAATTTACCTTATAATTTTTTCATTAGAGTGACGTTATAAGGTTCTAAGATTATGTATGACTGGGTAATTGTAGGTGCGGGAACTGCAGGTATTGCAGCCCTTGGGAAATTGTTAGATGAGGGAAATGATCCACAAAAAATATGTTGGATTGATCCAGAGTTTAATGCAGGTGACCTAGGAAAGTCTTGGTATAAAGTTTCCAGTAATACCAAAGTCAGTTTATTCACAGACTACTTTAAAACCTTTAAAGCTTTTGAGTATGATCAAAATAGCGATTCAATGAGTCAATTAGATTCTGAGAAAACTTGTGAGTTATCTTATGCTGCCAATACACTTAAAGCCACCACTCAAAAGCTTATTGAGAAAGTGCAGACAATAAAAGGCTTCGTCACACAATTAAAAAGTGGCGCTAACTGCACATGGCAGATTATCGGTAAAGACATAGACGTTCATACCCAAAAAGTTATTCTTGCAGTAGGTTCAGAACCTAACGCTCTACCCTACTCCACGCCTGTTTTACCAATGGAAACAGCTTTAAATCCTGATAAGCTTAGCAGCCTAGATTTACAAGATAAGAATATTGCTATTTTTGGCTCCTCACATTCAGCCGTTATTGTGGTGCAGTCTCTTTTAAAACTAAATGCCAATGTCTTTAATTTTTATCGCTCCCCTACGGCATACGCTCTACCTATGAGTAATGAAAACGGCAATTGGGTTTTACATGACAATACAGGCTTAAAAGGCCAAACAGCCGAATGGGCTAAAGCTAATCTTTATCATCATTCCACACCTAAACTTAAACGCTATTATTCAAACCCAGAAAATATTGATGAATTTTTACCGCAATGTGACTTTGCAATTTACGCCACAGGCTTTACCAAGCGCCATATTAAAATAGATGATTTAACCAACCATACCTACAATGCGCATAATGGCATTATTGCACCAGGGGTTTATGGTATTGGGATTGCTTATCCTGAAGAAGTTAAAGATCCTTATGGGCATACCGAGTATAACGTTGGCATGTATAAATTTATTAAATATCTAAACCGAATTTTCCCAATATGGGAAGCGTATCCAAATTAATTTTTTAATTCTATTTAGCAAAAAATAATTCAGTAACTACACTTTTACTAATGATTAATTTAAGAAATTATAACTATGATCAGTAAAAGTAAAATCATCACCTTACTCACTGCAAGCTTATTAATATTAGGTCTAGCTTCATGCAGTGTTAAAAACAATCCATCCAAGCCTGCAGTTGAAAGAATGAAGCACCCATCTTATTACACTGTAAATGCGCTCTTTTTAGAAAAGAATGGTGAAATACTTATTGGTTCAAACTCTGGACTGGAAACGGGTAAATTTGATGGCCATGAAATAGAGCTTTATAAAAACTATGGTTCTAAAACCTCACCTAAAATTGTTAGCTCAGTTGTTAAAGCAATTGCCCAAGGTGAGGACTATGTACTTATTGGAACCAATAGAGGCCTTTCAATTGCTGAACTAGATGGTAAGCAAAAAATTAAAAATGTGAAAACATACTCCATTGACAGCACACCTGCTTTACCTGTTAACAACGTTAAAGATATTAAAATATGGGGTGATTTAGCAGTTATTGGAACTTATCATGGTGGTGTTGTACTAGCAAAAATTGATAAAGAAAATATCTCCTTAAAAGATTTTAGGATTTATAATGAAAAATCCACTCCAGCATTAAAAGGTACTGCCGTTACTTCCATTGCAATAGATCATAAAACAAATAGTGTTTTAATTGGCACAATTGGAGAAGGCTTAATCATTGCAAAACTAGATAAAAAAGCAACTTCATTTACTCAAATTAAGGCTTATAGTAAACCTGAAATAGCACATTCATTTGTACGTGATGTTGCCTTTAGTGGTAAAGATAATTTGCTTGCCTTAGCAACTCGGGGCGGACTCACTTTTGCCACCTTTAACAATGAAAAATTGGAAAATATTCATAACTACAATACAAAAAATTCACCACAATTACCCAGCGACCGAATCCATGTTATTGAATTCAACAATGCTGGAACAAAAGTG
This sequence comes from uncultured Gammaproteobacteria bacterium, assembly GCA_963974985.1. Lineage (GTDB taxonomy): Bacteria > Pseudomonadota > Gammaproteobacteria > Francisellales > Francisellaceae > CAUZSH01. The sequence goes on from CAXBFV010000151.1 coordinate 3,145, forward strand.
GCCTTCAGTATATTAAGCAGAGGTGTTTTCGTGGCAAATGTTAGCCAGGATGGCAAATTAAGCAATATTATTACGTATAATAAAAAAAATACGCCACTACTGCCAAGTAATTATATTTATGCTTTGACTTTCAGCAAAAATGGATCCAAATTAATTATTGGCGCTGAAAATAAAGACCTTGCAATTATTGATTTAGATAAAAGAGGAAATGATAATGTTAAACTCACAAGCCAAATTTAAAATTTTAAGCAAAGCATGTTTGTGCGCACTTACCTTCTATAGCATGAGCGCAAAAGCAGAAACATCGAATGTTCTAAACTTTAATTTTCCAGATGGAGCTTTATCTGGTGCTACATTTAACAGTGGAACAACATCTCCTGGAGAGTCTGAAGAAGATGGTTCAGCTATTCTATCTTCAGATTTTAATTATGTTAATACTCACCAAATAAATGTTTATTCTGGACGTCACGGAACAACCTCTGTTTTAACAGCATTAAATGATTATAATCATGGACCTCTTTCTGCATCTGACCCAGGCGCCTTTAATGAAAACTCAAACAGCTTAATTAATGGTGAACCATCAAAACTTAACCTAGTTATTTATGTGGATTTAGAAATAGAGTATGGTGACGGCACACACTGGAACTGCAATGATATTGCATTTGCTCAAGAAGGCGTTTCAGATGTAAGTAGCAAGAACGAAATGTCTGCAGAAAAAGAAGCCATTAAAATGATTCAACCTTCTACCGAATGTTTAACAAACCTAGGAGATGATGAACCTTCTGCCTCTTGCATTAAAGCAGTTGTTGATTTAGCTGATGAGGCCTATAATGGTGCAAAACTAGCTTGGGAAGTTGCGCATGATA
>CAXBFV010000152.1:0-4009 GCA_963974985.1 uncultured Gammaproteobacteria bacterium
TCTTGAAGTGGCTCGCGCACCACAGGATTATCTGCACCACCCAAAGCACTATGAAAAATATATTGGAACTCTGGAAATTGATGAGTAAATGACCAGTACAAGTGCGGAATAAATAGCAAAACACTTAACCCAAATGCCAAATACGGACCCTTGCCCAAATATCGAGATCGCGCGTCTTTACTGTAAAGGCTCCATAAAACTAAAACAATAATTAAAATACCTACCGAATACTTTGTAAGGGCAGCTAAAGAAAGCGCCACACCTAAGAGACACCAATCTCTTAACTTATTATCTTTAAAACTGCTATATGTAAAATAAATCACCATAGCCCACATGGGTGTTGACATCGTGTCTGGAGTGATATTTGCAGAATTATTATTATAATAAAGCACTCCTGCTAACAGCAATACTGACAATAAGGCCACCTTGCCATCTGCAATTTTCATAGCCAATTTCCATACAAAAATATATGTTACGACTACAGCCAATTGGGCTACCAAATAAATCGGGAATCCAATCAGCCCGCCAAATATATTAGTGGCGCCTGCCAATATCCAGGCAGTAAAAGGTGGCATTTTATTATACCCCCAAGCCCATTGATGCCCCCAAGCTAAACCTTCGGCCACATCATGAGGAAGACTCATATAGGAAATTGTTGGACTTAAAGTCCAAAATATCAGCTGGCACGCACAAAAAATAATAAAAACGTGACGACAATTGATCTTATCTAAAAATGTTATTTTTTCCTTCATTCTTAATTTCTACTTATAACCATAAATTCACAATCATTATAAGCCATACACTCAATAAAAGAATTAGACATAAAATAAGCTAACTCTTTAGGTCTAGAGTGGCTCAGGCTATCTGAATATTTATCTGATACCTCACCTGGGTGGCACATAATCAAACCTCCATCTGTAATTGATGCTAAAGCTTTGCCAAAAGTCTTTGCAAAATCATTCTCAGGATCAAAATCATAAGCGCCTGAAAAAGTTGTATTGTGCGGAACGTCATTTTGTTTTAAAAGTTTTTCAAGTTTCTTAGCGCCCGTCCCCACAATAATTTTAGGTTTTAAACCTCTCACCCCCACCATATTAGCGACGGATCTTATCCAAGTTTGAGAAGCTGATAATCCAAACTCTTTATATAATTGCATCAATATTTTCCTCACCACTGGCAAATGATGAATATGCTGATGCCCATCTATGAAATCAGGGCTTTTTCCCCAACCATCAATAAATGTTTGAAGCTGCGCTTTTAGCTCTTGATAGATTTCTTGTGATTTCAAACGGCAGGTAAATGCTTTGATTAATAATGGATTTAAGCCCATAAAAAGCTCATCGCGCTCTAAACATTTAATCTCTGTTAAAGGTTTTCCTTCTGTCAAGTTCAAGTGCAAACCCACCCGCATCTTATCATTATAAATTTGTTTTAATTCAACCGCTGATGTTACCCAATATTTTGAATTTACCAAGCAACTGGTTGCATTAATTTTCCCACATTTTAATAACTGCAAAATGCCTGACGTTACCGCAGGGTTTTGGCCAAAGTCATCGGCACAAATGATTACTTTTTTATTTTTTCTCATACCACATACACCTGCTTTTAACTGATAACACCTGGAAACCCATTTAAGTTAACTCTATCATCTTTAGTAAGAAACTATTAATAGGTAGTGTAGATGAATACCAACTATTCACAAGATAAAGCCCTCACACAGCTTTGGACCGATGTCTTTTTACTGACGCTCTTCAGTGTAATTTACTTTTTATTATTTTTAGGCGGCCACCATCTCATCATTCCTGACGAAGGTCGCTATCCAGAAATCGCACGCGAAATGCTGGCTTCAGGCAATTGGACCACCCCTACCATTAATGGCGTCCCCTTTCTTGATAAGCCGATTATGTACTATTGGCTAGAAGCCTTCAGCATGAAACTCTTTGGTGTCCATGCTTGGTCAATCCGATTGCCTATGGCATTATTTGGTGCACTTGGCGTACCCATCATGTATTGTTTTGGTCGCAAATTTTATAATCGTCGCACCGGCCTATTAGCAGCAGGAATTCTAGCTTCAGCACCCCTTTACTTCTTAGCCGGCCATTATGCCAACATGGACCTTGAAGTTGCCACCTTCCTTTGGATCAGCGCTTTCTTATTTATTTTAGGACTTCAACATCCTTGGAAATCTAAACAACGTCGCTGGATCCTTTATCTTGCTTATGCGATTGCAGCCTGTGCTGCACTTACCAAAGGCATGATGGGGTTTGTTTTCCCCGCAATGATGGTAGGTCTATGGGTTATTTTAACCAATAACTGGCGCACAATTCGTGAACTCCATTTACCTGAAGGTATTGCTATCTTCTTAATTATTACAGTGCCTTGGGTATGGGCCGCCCAACTTCAAAACCCAGACTTCTTGTACTTCTTCTTTTACTATCAACAAGTAGACCGCTTTGTAGGTACAGGATTTAACAATGCCTTAGGCCCTTGGTTTTATTTTGCTGTTGTTTTTGTTGCGGTACTCCCGTGGAGCATCATTATGCTTTGCCGTCTAAACAAAGGAAGACTATTACTCTGGAAAAATAGACATAAAGACCCTGTGACGCTAATGATTTTGCTTTGGGTTATTTCTATTTTTATATTTTTCTCTATTCCTGCATCAAAAATTGTGGGCTATATACTCCCCATTATTCCCCCGCTTTGTTTATTGGTTGCCAAGGCATTAGATGGCTTAATAAAAAATGGCGTCACTAAAGGTTTTCGCATTACCTTTGCAATCGGCTCTTTTGTACTCTTCTGCATGGGCGTGACCTTACTTGTCTTTCCACTATGCCAAAGCAAAATCCCAATCGGCCAACTCTACCCTGTCTTTATCCCCATGGGCATTATTATGATCTTAGGTGCTATTTACACTTATGGTAATTTCAAACTAGGTAAATTGGTTAAAGCCATTATAACCATCATGGTGACCATGGCTATATTCAATATTTCAGTATTGCTTGTGGTGGATGCCTTCGATAAAAAAAGCTCAGCCCCTCTGATTGAACAGGTTAAAGAATACATCAAACCTGACACTAAAATTATTAGCTATGAAGGCTATCGCGAAGATCTACCACTTCTGCTTAAACGCAAAGTTTATATTGTTTATGATTGGCATAACCCAGATCTCATGAACACTGATAACTGGGCACGTGAATTTAGATTTGGAATTTCTGAATATAAAACCGTCCATAACAACAAATGGCCCGAATGGTATTTAGATCATGCTGACTTTACAGCCATGTGGAAAGCAGACCCTTCCGTTATTGTTTTCACTAATGAAGGTTATTATCAGCAACTTGAAAAAACACTTACTCCAAAACCTAAGCTACTTGCCACCTATCGTGGACAAGTTGTTTTCAAACAATAAAAAGTAACTCTAATGCTTTGGTCACTCGCCACTATTTTCATCATTCAACTGATTGCCATTTCAACACCAGGGCCTGATTTTCTCCTTGTAGTTAGAAGCACACTCAAACATGGCCGGAAGACAGGTTATCTTTTTGCCCTTGGGATTTCCTCAGGCATTGTCATTTATGCTTCGGTTGTGGTCTTTGGCCTGGGGTATATTGGAAAAGATAGCGCGCATATTCTAAAAATAATCGGCCTCATCGGCGGATTTTTCCTACTCTATATGAGCTATAAATGTTTCACTTCTAAAACACACCTGACGGCGACTGACCTGTCTGAAGGCGAAGCCTGTAATAAAAAGAAAGCGTGGCTCACCGGCTTCATCACCAACATCACTAATCCAAAAGTGATGGTTTATTTCCTAAGCATCATGCCCATCTTTATTCAACGCTATGATAGTTTTGGTTATCATCTTGGCATTGTTTTAATCATTGTCTTCATTAATGTTTCTTGGTTTATGGGCATGGCAACCATTATTGGTCTCACACCTGTAAGAAACTTTTTTATTTGCTATAGTCATACTTTAGAAAAGGTCTTTGGCACGATTCTCATTTTGTTT
>CAXBFV010000153.1:0-3997 GCA_963974985.1 uncultured Gammaproteobacteria bacterium
AATGCTAAACGTTCGCCTTTCTTAATGTGATATCCTAAGGGTTTTTCATCTAATACAATCCCACTTTGAGGTGCTCTAATCCAGTAACTTGATTTTGCAACGGTAGTGTTAAATTGCTTAATCTTGAACCTTGATTTACTGACCATGCCTAAGAATTGCAAAACCCCTAAAATGCCATTAACACCTGTCTTAATCGAGATATCATCAAATCGCAAGGCTTCTCCCGCCTCATACAATATAAACTGTTTGTGGTTGTCATGTGCATATTTACGCAATGAGCCATCAATTGATTTGGAGTGTAAAACCACGGGCGCATTAAAGGCTTGTGCTAACAGACTATCTTCAGCACTGTCCCCATCGATTCTGATTTGAGGTAGATTTGACCGATGAATCGCTGCTGTATGTAAATCAATACAATGCGTCGCTTTTGAAATCACTTCGTCTATCAACAGTCGAGCCAGTCGCCCTGCAAGAGACCCCTTTGCGGAACCTGGAAAGGCACGATTTAAATCCCTTCTATCCAATAAATATCTGTCTTGATACAAAAACCCATACATGTTAACAATCGGCACGACAATTAAAGTGCCTGATATGACAACCTTAGAAAGCCTTTTGATAAGCTTTCTAGAGATTTCAACACCATTCACCTCATCACCATGAATGGCTGAGGTTATAGATAAAACAGGCCCTGGTTTCTTGCCATGAAAAACATGCACGGGCATACTCAAAGGCGTGCAGTCATAGAGTTTAGGCATGGGTAAAAAGACACACTTCTTCTCACCAGGTTTTATTTCTTCACCATTAATCTTAAAATTTCTGCGTTGTTCCACTTCACTTACCCCTGATATTTACTTTTTTGCCCAATTGGTTTTGCATTTTTTTCAATATAATCAATAATCATACCCGCAACATCTTTTTTAGTCGCCTTCTCAATGCCCTCCAAGCCAGGTGATGAATTGATCTCCAAGACTAAAGGACCTCGGTCTGAACGCAACAAATCAACGCCCGCCATATGAAGCCCCATAATTTTTGCAGCTTTTACAGCAACCTGCCTTTCTTCTGCGGATATCTTAACCATTTCAGCACTGCCGCCTCGATGAATATTGGCTCTAAACTCACCCGGTTCTGCCGTTCTTTTCATCGCCGCCACCACTTTATCACCCAAAACAAAACAGCGGATATCTTCACCTTTAGACTCTTTAATAAACTCCTGGATAATGATATTCGCTTTCAAGCCCATTAAGGTTTGAACCACACTTTCAGCCGCTTTTTTAGTTTCAGCCAAAACCACACCGACTCCCTGCGTCCCTTCAATTAATTTGATAATAAGCGGTGTGCCACCCACAATCTTTATTAAATGGTCCACATCCTCTGGTGAATGTGCAAAGCCCGTTTTAGGCATATCAATCCCTTTCATCGCAAGCAACTGCTGAGAACGTAATTTATCTCTAGATCGCGTAATGGCGATAGAAGGGTTTAAGGAATAAGTCCCCATGGTTTCAAATTGTCTGACAATTGCCGTACCATAAAATGTTCGATTCGCACCAATTCTTGGAATGATTGCATCATAAGGCTCTAAGTAATCTGCCTTATAGCCAATAGTGGGTTTGGATGAGGTGATATCCATATGGCAACCTAAATAATCAACCACATCAGCCTGATGACCTTTTTGGAGCGCCGCCTCATGTAATCTTCTAGTTGAGTAAAGTGATTTATTTCTAGATAAAATTGCAATTCTCATAGTCATCATTACTTATATATTTCATAGGGTAATTGTAAGTATAGATACATCTCCATGAAACAAATTAATAATACTGCTATTAGTTTTACAACTTTAATCCACTTATAGGCGTAGCTCCGACAGAAAAAAACCGCTCTAATACCCCCTAACAAGTACTTGTGTTAGGCCTGACCTACCCCGTCAATTTGGGACACTTTTGTAAATCAGATTTCATGGTAAACTCAAACTCTTTTGGAGTCTTGTAGTTTATTGTAGAATGCTTTCTTTTTGTGTTGTAATAACTTTCAATATATTCAAATATTGAGCGCTTAGCTTTTTCTCTAGTTTGATAATTTTCATCATCAACAGATTCAACTTTGAGTGTACCGAAAAAGCTTTCACATGCTGCATTATCATAACAGCAGCCCGTACCACTCATGCTTGATCGCAACTGATATTTTTTAATTAAGTTTTGAAACTTCGCTGAACAATATTGTGATCCTTTGTCTGAGTGAACCAACACACCTTTAGGCATGCCACGCTTAAACATTGCCATACGCAGTGCATTGCACACAAGATCAGCTTTTATTCGTTTATTCATAGACCAGCCAACCACCATTCTTGAATGAAGATCAATCATGACACACAAGTACAGCCAGCCCTCTTGTGTGTTGATATAGGTAATGTCCGTCACCTATTTTTGATTAGGTTGACTTGCGTTAAACTCTTGTAATTAATCCCAAGATTATCAGATATCATTCGATAAGTGTCATCTGACTCTAAAGCTAATTTAACAGCCTCACATCTGAACTCTGCTGTGTATTTTTGATTGGTCATTTTTTTCTCCTTTTTCTCGGTTGGAAAATGTCCCATAAACTAGGGGGAGATCAGTGTAAATCTTCTTATTGAAGTTGTAAGTAAAAATTTGGCCAATAAAATTCAGGAATGTTTCTGTTAGGTAACGGGCACGTAAATTAGCCTTAATTTCTGTGATTTTATCAGGCCTCAAAAAGTACTCAAAAATTTCTGTGCTAGACTTTAAGTAATAAATTAGGATTGGAATTTTTTATCTATAGATGTTTGGAAAAATTAATAAATCTTTGGTAATAGTTTTTGTTGTATTGCTTTTGACCAATATTACATATGGTTTTTTCATGGAAAGGATTGTGTGGTACTTTTTGGGTTCCTCAATGTTTTATCTTAATGAAGGTATGTACTTTGGGCGTGGTTTTTTATTTATACTTGTTCCAAGCTTTATTATATTAGCACCTATTATTGGGAATTTGTCAGATCAATTCAGTCGTGTCTCGGTACTTCGTTGGTGTGGACTTATGTTGGCTATTTCTTTTGGGCTGATGGAATACGCAATAAGAAACGAAAGTTTAGGATTGATTGTTGTCGCTTTATTCCTGTTTGGTGTAGGGAACTGCGTTTGGAGTGTTGGGTATGCTTATGTCTTTGAGCAAGGTAAAAAAGAAATTCAGCGGTTTAGGACAATCATCTTTTTGAGTATTTGCTCCCATTTTTTCTTTTTTGGTGGCGTGCTGAGTGATTCTTTTAGAAGCACTCTGGTGCCTGTAAGTAATGCTGACTATTGGTGGTTGGTTATTATTCCAGCCTTTAGTTTTTTGATCTTATTTTTTGTTAAAGAAAAGCAGGATAAGGTAGGATGCAAAAAGAAAACAGTTAATAAGTTTTACCACTTTCCACAGCGGATTTCACGACTATTTTTATCGAAGCGAGTTCGTTGGATTTTGTTGGTTTATACTTTATGTATGTTTTGTCGAGGACTATATTTGGAAGGACCATATAACATAGTTGTTTTTGTAGGCAATGGCAGTGCTACTGATCTTGGGGGTTATATTGTATATAGTAATTTAGCTTTATTTGGAGGGGTGTTGTTGCTATTTTGGTTTAGGTATATATGGGGTATATCGAAAAAATATTTACTTTTAGGAGCGGCGGCCATCATTATTGGTGTAGCCCTGCAATTATTTAAATCCGTTAACATGCTGCATATTTTAGGAGCGGTGATGACCGGATCTGGTATGGGGGTGTTTTTGGCGACGTGTCTTTATTATATCTCCTATGCAAAAGGACCTAAGTATTATGGAATCTTGACCGGTGTTTACATTTCAATTTGGGCCATTTGTGCCGCAGTTTCGGATATTTTGGTTTCTATATTGATACATAACTTTAACCGCGTGCTGGTATCTGGGTGTTTGAGTGCTATCATCGTATTTATAATGCTTGCTGTTGGTTACATAGTGTATTTAG
>CAXBFV010000154.1:0-3974 GCA_963974985.1 uncultured Gammaproteobacteria bacterium
TCCGTAGTGCTTTCTAGAGGCATGTCTATTTTTTGATTGCTCTGTAGGCTTTGTTCAGATTTTGCAATGCGTAATGCGCTTTGCTTGTCTGTTTTGTAAAGGTTAATGAGTGTTGAGAGTTCTGAAAAATGTCCTTTACCCAAAATATTTTTAACTTTTTGAATGCTGATTGGTTCGCCATTTTGTTTTAATGTTTCGCAAACTTGATTCACTTCTTTTTGTGAGATGGTTGAGGACATTACTTCTCTTCTTCTCGCAATGTGAAAACTTCATAGCCTGTAGAGGTGACCGCAAGTGTATGCTCCCATTGGGCGGAAAGAGAGCGGTCTTTCGTCACAGCGGTCCATTGGTCTTTTAGGATGGTGATGCCTTTTTTACCAGCATTAATCATAGGCTCAATCGTAAACACCATGCCTTCTTTTAATACGATGTCTTGATGTTTTTGTTCAGCGCGTTTATCAGCAACATAATGAAGCACTTGTGGTTCTTCATGAAAGCCTTCACCAATGCCGTGACCGCAAAAGGCTTCAACAATTGAAAAGTTATTGCTGTGTGCTACTTTTTGAATGGCTGCTGCAACATCAGTCATCGTGTTGCCGGGTTTGACTTGTTTGATGCCAGCCCAAAGACATTCATGTGTTACTTTAATTAAGCGCTTAGCCAATATGCTGGGTTGACCTACCGTAAACATTTTGCTGGTATCGCCATGAAAGCCATCTTTAATCACGGTGATATCAATATTAATACAGTCTCCTTTTTTTAATTTTTTATCGGAGGGAATGCCGTGACAGACAACATGATTAATGGAGGTGCAGATAGATTTTGGAAAACCATGATAGTTCAAAGGTGCTGGAATTGCTTTTTGTACATTCACAATGTGCTCATGGCAAATGGTATTCAACTCATCAGTCGTAATGCCAACTTGAACGTGAGGCTCGATCATTTCTAAGACTTGTGCTGCAAGCTTACCTGCTACGCGCATTTTCTCAAGTTGGGCCTCTGTTTTGATAATAATACTCATGGGAAACCTTATTTATGTTGGCCAAAATATGCTTTTCTAAGCAAGCAATTAGGACAATTGTGTTGTGTCATGTGGGTGGATATGGTATAAAGCCTATGCTTTTAAAGCAATAGAATTTTTTATAAACAAAAATCACACCTTTTCACACATGATTCTGGGTGCTTATTGAGATCACTATATTTTGATGGGTTGGGATTATGGAAGAGTTGGAAGATAAAACCCTAAACAGGAGAAAATAAAAATGGCATCAATGATTGATTTGCTAAAGGCTGGCGTTCATTTCGGACATAATAAACGCTTTTGGAACCCTAAGATGAAACAGTATATTTTTGGCACAAACCATAATATTCATATTTTCAATTTAGAAAAAACAGCTCCTATGTTCCAAGATGCAGTAAACTTTGTTGGCAAAGTTGCATCTAACAATGGCAAAATTTTATTTGTCGGCACAAAAAGACCAGCGCAAAATGTAATTTCAGAAGAAGCAGTGCCTTATGTTAACCATCGTTGGTTGGGTGGCATGTTGACAAACTATAAAACTATTCGTCAATCTATCAAACGTCTACGCGATTTAGAAAAAATGCGTGATGATGGTACATTTGATCGTTTAACTAAAAAAGAAGCATTAGACAACACCAGAGATATCGAAAAATTAGATAAAACTTTAGGTGGAATTAAAGATATGGCAGGTCTTCCTGACGCAATTGTTGTGATTGATAGCCAAGTTGAGCATATTGCGATTCTAGAAGCTAGACGTCTTGGTATTCCAGTTGTTGCGGTTGTAGATACAAACTCAGATCCAGATGGCATTGATTATGTTATTCCTGGGAATGATGATGCGGTTCGTGCGATTCGTACATATCTTGCGACATTTGCTGATGCGATTCTTGATGGTAAGCAAGTTGCTAAGCAGCAGGCTTCAAAAGCAAAAGATGCTAAAGAAGAAGTGCCTGAGAAAGCATAATTAAATAAGCATTAATTTCTTTTGGGTTTTTAGATAAACTCTAAAGAAGATTATTTTAAAGCACTGTTTCTTTTTGAGCATTTCAAAATGAGATGGTGCTTTGTTTTTTGAATGAATAAATTTTATAGAGGAATTTTTAAAATGGCAGTTACAGCTCAATTAGTAAAAGAACTTCGTGAACGCACTGGTGCGGGCATGATGGAATGTAAAAAAGCATTAGTGGCCGTTGAAGGTAATATTGAAAAAGCAATTGATGCAATGCGTAAAGCAGGTCAAGCAAAAGCAGACAAGAAAGCATTACGAACAGCAGCAGATGGCGCTATCGTTGCGAAAGAAGGTAATGGGAAAGCAGTGTTAGTTGAAATCAATTGTGAAACAGATTTTGTTGCGCGTGATGATAGTTTTAAAGCTTTTTCAAATGATGTCGCTGAAGTAGTGCTTACATCAGGTAAAACTGAAAAGGCTGATATTGATGCTTTAGCATTAGCTTCAGGTGAAACCGTTGCAGAGGCTTGCAAAAATTTAATTAATAAAATTGGTGAGAAGATTGAGGTGCGTCGTGCGACAATTAGTAAATCTTCAGATCACGTTGGTACTTATAGTCATGGCGGACGTATTGCGGTACTAGTAGAAATGAATGGTGGTAGTGCTGAATTAGCGCGTGATATTGCTATGCATATTGCAGCTTCTAATCCATTGGTTATTTCTGGTAGCGATGTTCCTGCAGACGTGGTTGCCAAAGAAAAAGAAATTTTTGTGGCGCAAGCAAAAGACAGTGGCAAACCAGACAATATTATTGAAAAAATGGTAGAAGGCCGTATTCGTAAATTCTTGGATGAGCAGAGCCTTGAAGGTCAAGCATTTGTAAAAGATCCAAACCAAAAAGTAGGCGCACTTCTTCAAGAAAATAATGCTAAAGTTGCTTCATTTACACGTTTTGCTGTGGGTGAAGGGATTGAGAAAGAAGAATCCAACTTTGCTGAAGAAGTGATGAGTCAAGTTCGCGGAGTTTAAGATGTCTCGCTATCAGCGAATACTACTAAAACTAAGTGGAGAGATTTTAGCCTCTTCAGATGGTTTTGGTGTTGACCCTCAGTTAGCGCTGGGGGTTATTTCCCAAATTGCTAAACTTTCCAAAGAAGGTATTCAAATCGCTATCGTTATCGGTGGCGGTAACTTCCTTCGTGGTGGTAAAGTTAATTTTAATAATATGATTAATCGTGTGACAGCAGATCAAATGGGTATGCTGGCAACGATTATGAATGCCTTAGCGCTGCGCGACATGTTAATTTCACAAAGCGTTAATGCCGAAGTGCTTTCATCAAAAGCGATTGATGGTGTTGTGAGTGCCGCGGGTGCGCATGAGTCTAAAAAATTATTAGATTCCGGCCATGTTGTGATTTTTGCAGGGGGTACAGGTAATCCTTTTGTGACAACGGATAGCACTTCAAGCCTAAGGGCTGCTGAAATTGAAGCGGATGCCGTTTTAAAAGCAACGACGGTTGACGGGGTATTCGATATGGATCCTCATGTGAATCCAAATGCTAAGAAATATGATCATGTGAGTTTTGATGAAGTGGTTCAAAAAGAACTTGCCGTGATGGATTTAGGTGCTTTTACACAATGTCGTGATTTAAATATCCCTATTTGCGTCTTTAACATGAATCAGCCTGAGAATTTGGTAAAAGTTCTGGCAGGTGAAAAAATTGGAACATGGGTTTCTTCAGGAGATTAAAAAATGATTAATGATATTTTACAAGATTCAGAATCAAGAATGGATAAAACTTTAGAGAGTTTATCACATGATTTGTCTAAACTAAGAACGGGTCGTGCTCATCCAGATTTATTATCACAGGTGATGGTAGATTATTATGGTGTTGAGACACCTTTAAGCCAGATGGCAAATGTTAATGTTCTTGACGCCCGCACTTTGGGTGTGACGCCTTGGGAAAAAGGCATGTCTGGTGAGATTGAAAAAGCGATTATGAA
>CAXBFV010000155.1:0-3957 GCA_963974985.1 uncultured Gammaproteobacteria bacterium
TAAATTGTAACGCCGCAGAATCAGAAGCATTTGCTGCAACGATAATTGTGTATTCTAACGCACCATGCTCTTCGAGCTTACGCACAACGTTTGCAACAGATGATGCTTTTTGTCCAATTGCCACATAAATACATTTAACACCCGTATTTTTTTGATTGATAATTGCATCAATCGCAACCGCTGTTTTTCCTGTCTGCCTATCCCCAATAATCAACTCACGCTGACCTCGTCCAACAGGCGTTAATGAATCAATAGACTTAATTCCCGTCTGAATAGGTTGATCAACACTCTTACGCCAAATCACCCCTGGGGATACTTTTTCTACCGGCGAAGAATCAGCAGTCTCAATCTTACCTTTCCCATCAATAGGCGTACCTAAAGCATCGACCACACGACCTAAAAGCTCGTTTCCAACAGGAACTTCTAAAATTTTACCCGTACAATATGCCTTCTCGCCTTCCGCAATATGATCATATTCACCTAGTACAACCGCACCAACGGTGTCCTGCTCCAGGTTTAAAGCTAAACCAAAAACACCTCCAGGAAGCGCAATCATTTCTCCAGAAGCGACCTCTTCTAAACCATGGATTCGGATAATCCCATCACGAACACTGACAATAGTACCTTCCGTACGAACCTGAGCATCAGTACTAAAACTTTTGATCTTATCTTTAATGATGTTACTAATTTCTGATGATGTTAACTGCATGGTTTATTCCTATACCTTTTTACTTAACGTTATGCCAATAGACTACTTTCCAGTCTCTGAATTTTATTTTTTACTGATCCATCAATGATCAAATCTCCAGCTTCTATGATTGCGCCACCGATAAGATTTTTGTCAATTTTAGTTTGGATGCTTACACTACTTTTAAATCGAACTTCTAGCTTCGACTTAATGCTTTCCAAAAATATAGCTGACAGTTTAGATGAAGCTGTAATTAACACATCCATCTTATTTTCTTCTGAAAGCTTTAAAGCCTCATAGGCATGAGAAATTTCAACTAGAACACCAAAGCGATCGCGCTCAGCCAAACATTTTAAAAAGTTTAAAGTGGAATCAGTTCCCATTTCACCCAGAAATACCTGAAAAACATCTACCAACTCTTTACCATTAACTTGAGGATCACTGATAGTTTTTTTAACTGTTTCATCTTCAGCACAAAAAGCTAATAATTTTAGAATTTTCGCCCAATTCTCAACAACTTTATTCTCTTTAGCAAATTCAAAAGCTGCTTTTGCATAAGGCCTAGCAATGTGACTCATTTCTGACATGTCATGCTTCTCCTAATTTAGACTTCTGCTGCAAGTTGATCCAAAATCTTTTGATTTGCCTCTGGATCAATATTCTTAATAATGATCTTTTCAGCACCCGCTAAAGCAATTGCTGCAACTTCTCTTCTAAGCTCTTCTTTCAAGCGATGCTTCTCGTTGCTCATTTCAGCAATAGCCGCTTCTTTGATTCGAGCAGCGGCCACACGGGCATCTTCTTTAGCCGCTTCATCAATTTTATGTGCTCTTTCATTCGCATGTTCTACAATTGTTGCAGCTTGGTCTTTTGCTTCTTGAATGATTCCTTTGACATTTCTTTGTGCCACTTCAAGTGCTTGATCAGCTTTCTCAGCAGAAGCTAAACCATCTGCTATTTTTTTCTTGCGCTCATCTAGTGCAACTTTTAACGGTGGCCAAACAAACTTCATGGTAAACCATACAAAAATAGCAAAAGTGATCATTTGCCCAAGCAGGGTCAAATTTATATTCATGTTAGCTCCTGTTGCTGTTTTTACTTGTTACGCACCAGCTAAAACCTTAACGGCATCTAGTAATGGACTTGCAAATAACAAATAGAAACCCATCGCAATTGAAATCGCAGCAAACGCATCTACAAATGCAGCTACAATAAACATGCGAACCAATAGCATTCCAGCCAATTCTGGTTGGCGCGCAACCCCTTCAAGATATTTCCCACCCAAAACGCCAAAACCAATGGCTGTTCCAAGTGATGGCAACGCAATTAACAAAGCTACTGCAATTGCTGTCATCCCATTCAGGTTCGCTAATATTACTGGACTCATTTTATTCTCCTTTTGTGATTAAGTATTTAATTTTAAAACTTGTTTTAAAATTTAGTGATCATCTTGCGCCATAGCAAGATATATAACGGTTAACATCATAAAGACAAATGCCTGAATAACAACAACTAATATATGGAATATTGCCCAAACACCACCCAGTGTCCATTGTATCCACCAAGGCAATATAGCAATCAAGATAAAAATCAGCTCTCCTGCAAATAAATTACCAAATAGACGCAAAGAAAGTGAAAGCGGTTTAACAAACTCATCTAATAGTCTAAATGCAATATTTAAAGGGAACAGCCATGGCCCAAATGGACTGGTTAGCATTTCTTTCCCTAAACCAAAAACACCTTTTGATTTAATATTATAATCATTAAAAATATTGAGATAGAAAGCCCAAAAGTCAAAGATGGATCCGCTGTAGGCACCGCTTTAAAAGTAACATCATGATAAGGGGTGCCACTGATCATGCTAATCAACCATGGAATCAAATCAACAGGGATTAGATCCATTAGATTCATCAACAAAATCCAAACAAAAAGAGTAATTGCCAAAGGCGTTACAAAATCACGAGGACGATGATAAGAGTCCGCAACAGTGTTATCCACCCATTCACAAATGAGCTCAACAAAGTTCTGAAAGCCACTAGGAACACCAGGCTTGATTTTACGGACCGCCAAATAGAATGCACCTAAAAATAGAATCCCTAAAACCCAAGAAACGACCATTGTGTCCATATTAATAGACATAAAAGACTTAGGATTTCCAATCACCCAACCATTTAAATGATGCTGAACATATTCAGCAGAAGACATTCCATGTGAGACTTCAGACATATTTTACTTCAACCCTGTTTTTATCAAAAAAAATGGCATTAGCCACATTGCAATCTGTAATACAATAAGACCGGCCAAATATATCATAAAGATCGGTTTAATGTATAT
Organism: uncultured Gammaproteobacteria bacterium; assembly: GCA_963974985.1. Classification (GTDB taxonomy): domain Bacteria; phylum Pseudomonadota; class Gammaproteobacteria; order Francisellales; family Francisellaceae; genus CAUZSH01. The sequence goes on from CAXBFV010000155.1 coordinate 3,023, forward strand.
TGCAATCACAATACTTCCCAATGCAACTACCGTAAGCTTTAACATTTCTCCAAAGTACAAAAATAAAAGCTCTTTCATCGGTGAAAATACTTTTTTTCGCATAAAAAAACGCCACAGCATTAATATATTAGCAAACAACATTAAAAACGCACCTAAAAAGTATGAAAAAAAAGCAGCCCCACCAAAAATTAGCGCAACCAGGCTCCCACAAACAAGAAGCAGCGATTGAAATATTAGAAACTTTTTTAAATTGATAGCTTGCATTACTTAACTTAAAACTTATAGTTTGTGCTTAAAAACTGGCGGGAAGTATATATCAGCCATATTGATAATTCACGCCAAAACTACGACTTTCTTTATTAGCTTTGCTCTATATTTTAAAAACCAAATTGCGCTGAAAGCATGAAATTTAACGATCGTAAACATCCTCCAAACGGACAATGTCATCTTCACCCAAATAATCACCCACTTGAACTTCTATGATTGAAGCATCTTGACTGGTTTTATTCTCTAAACGATGGACTGACTCAATAGGAATAAAAGCATACTCCCCCACCTTGCAGTCTTTAACAGTGTCATCGACAGTAATAGTTGCAACACCCTCCACAACAACCCAATGCTCAGAACGTTGAAAATGTTTTTGTAATGATAAAACGCCACCCGGGTTAACCGTAATAATCTTGGCTTGAAACTTTCCGCCCATTTCCAAAGTTTTATATGTCCCCCAAGGTCTATGATAAACTTGACCTACTTTATTTAAATGCTCTTTACTCATTTCCAGCCTCTATATAATAAATTAAATTTGAATCAAGAACCCATCATAACAAATTTTTATCTTTTTTCAATTTTTCACTTGCATTCCAAGCCTCTCAACATATAATGCCTACTTGTGTTTTGCTGGCATGGCTCAACTGGTAGAGCAGCCGACTTGTAAT
>CAXBFV010000156.1:0-3949 GCA_963974985.1 uncultured Gammaproteobacteria bacterium
GTTTCAAAAGCATCTGCAGGACGCCAAACATTCATATTTGGAATTAAACGCAAACTTGAAACATGCTCAACAGGTTGATGTGTTGGGCCATCTTCACCCAATCCGATAGAGTCATGCGTCATAACATACACAACGGGCAACCCCATAATCGCACTCATGCGCATTGCATTACGCGCATAATCTGTAAAGACTAAAAAGGTCCCGCCATATGGACGCAAGCCACCATGCAATGAAATACCATTCATGATCGCAGCCATGCCAAATTCTCGAACACCATATGAAAGATAATTACCTTCACTATGATGATTAATCCATTTGGTACCTGACCAATTAGTCAAATTAGAACCTGTTAAATCCGCAGAGCCACCAAACATTTCTGGGACAATTGTGCAGATGCTTTCTAAGGACATTTGTGATGCTTTACGTGTTGCCACTTTTGGCATATCAGCAACTAACTGCTTAAAAGTTGTTTGCATCTGATCTTGCCAGTTTCCAGGAAGCTCATTTGCTAGGCGTCGTTTAAATTCTGATGCTGCTTCAGGGTATTGAGCACTATATTTCTCAAATAACTGATTCCAACTGCTCTCTAATGACTTACCTGCTTCTTGAGCATTCCATTCCGCATAAATATCATTTGGAATCTCAAAAGGTGCGTGAGGCCAATTAAGCGTATCACGTGTAAGTTTTATCTCTTCATCACCTAAAGGCGAGCCATGCGCAGATGCTGTATCTGCTTTATTTGGAGAGCCTTTACCAATAGATGTTTTACAGCAAATTAAAGTCGGCTTATCAGTATTGGATTGCGCTTTCTTGATGGCTTGATCAATTGCGTTAGCATCGTGGCCATCCACGCCTTCAACCACTTGCCAGTTGTAAGCTTTAAAGCGCTCAGGTACATTTTCTGTAAACCAACCTGAAACTTTACCATCAATAGAAATATTATTGTCATCCCAAAAAAGAATAAGCTTCCCTAAGCCCAATGTTCCTGCTAAAGAGCACGCTTCATGAGAAATGCCCTCCATAAGACACCCATCACCTAAAAAAGCATAGGTATGATGGTCTACAATTTTAAGATCATTTTTATTAAATTCTTTTGCAAGCATTTCTTCAGCTAACGCCATCCCAACAGCATTCGCAATGCCTTGACCTAAAGGACCCGTTGTCGTCTCAATACCTGGCGCATAACCATACTCAGGGTGCCCAGGCGTTTTCGAATGAAACTGTCTAAAATTCTTAATATCATCAATACTTAAATCATAGCCTGTCAAATGCAGTAATGAATAAAGTAACATTGACCCATGGCCATTTGAAAGTACAAAACGATCTCTGTTTGCCCATGATGGATTTTTGGGGTTATGTTTTAAATGTTTTCTCCACAAGACCTCAGCGATATCAGCCATCCCCATAGGCATGCCCGGATGCCCTGAATTTGCTTTTTGCACTGCATCCATAGAAAGAAATCGAATTGCATTTGCTAATTTATTTGGTTCCATATTAACTAAATCCTTTTTCAAAATTCCGCACTATCTTACCACCAAAAACCAAAGATGAACATGTCTGTTTTTAAGTGTTAAAATGGCTTTTAATTCCAGCCCTCAATAACAACAGTCAAACTTGATATAAACAAAAGTTAAGACTAGTTTTACATAATAGACCACAGACATACCAACCGGATTGAGATTAACTAAAATGCTAGAAAACATTCTCATTGTCGACGACGAGCCCCTTATTTGCAAACTTGTTGCTAAAGCCCTTGAAGAAGAAGGCTTCGCCACTCAAACCGCCGCAAACGGTAAACAAATGCTATCTTATCTCGAAAATAATATTCCAGACCTCATTATCCTTGACTACTTATTGCCTGATATCAATGGTCATGAGTTGTGCCGGCAAGTGCGAGAGAACTCAACCACTCCCATCTTAATGATTACCGCTCATGATAATGACGCAAACATTGTCCGTGGATTTGAAATGGGCATAGATGATTTACTTGCCAAACCTTTTAACCCCAAAGAGCTTATCTTACGCGTGCAAGCTATTTTACGGCGCACTAAATCCACACAAGATAAAATAGAAGCCAATAGTAAAAATAGCGATCAATACCATTTTGGACCTTGGACTTTTACAAGCGACAACTCCAACCTAAAGCACGAGGATAGTTCTCAATCACTCATCCTCACGGAGTATGAAACAAAGCTGCTTAATGTTTTATGTAGCAATCCCAATCAAGTAATCACACGCGAGCAACTTTACAAAGCCCTTGAGAGCAATTCAGACAACACCAGCCTTCAAGCCATTAATGTCTATGTTTATCGCCTGCGTACGAAGATTGGTAAAGCGTTTATTCAGTCTGTGCGGTATAAGGGGTATAAATTCACACCTTAGAGTGTTTTATTGCAGCTTCAATAAACCCTGAAAACAATGGATGCCCATCACGAGGCGTTGAAGTAAATTCCGGATGAAATTGACAAGCCACAAACCAAGGATGATCGGAAACCTCTACCATTTCCACTAACTTACCATCTAAAGACTTACCAGCAATAACAAGACCAGCATCTTCAAGTTTAGAAACATAATGGTCATTTACTTCATAGCGATGGCGATGCCTTTCTGTGACTATTTCTTTACCATAAAGCTTACGACTCAATGAACCTTTTGTTAATGCACACTTTTGCCCACCCAAACGCATGGTGCCACCCATATCTGAGCTTTCATCACGCTGCTCAACATTTCCTTCCGCATCTTGCCACTCAGTGATCAGGCCCACCACGGGATGTTTGGTTTTACCATTAAATTCAGTACTGTTTGCTTGATCAAGTTTTGCCACATGTCGCGCATACTCAATTACTGCGACCTGCATTCCCAAACAAATCCCCAAATAAGGAACTTTATTTTCACGCGCATATTGAGCTGCTTTAATTTTTCCTTCAACACCTCGATTACCAAACCCACCAGGCACTAAAATAGCATCTACATTTTGAAGCGCGGTTAAATTCCCTTTTTCAATCTCTTCTGAGTCCACCAATTGGATATTCACTTTCACTTGATGCTGAATACCACCGTGCAATAATGACTCACTGAGAGACTTATAAGCATCATTTAATTCAATATATTTACCCACCATGGCAATATTGACTTCTGACTGCTGATTATTTAAGCGACGAACCACTTCATCCCAATCATCTAAGTTTGCTGATTTAACATGAAGACCAAGATGACTCACCACACAAAGATCTAACCCTTGGTCATGATAAAGTCTCGGAATTTCATAAATACTTTTCACATCCACTGCAGAGAAAACAGCACTTTGTGAGACATTTGTAAATAATGCAATCTTACTACGATCACTTTCAGAAATAGCTTCTTCACAACGACAAACCAACATATCTGGCTGAATACCAATAGAACGTAGCTCTTTCACAGAATGCTGTGTCGGCTTGGTTTTCATTTCACCCGCTGCCTTAATATATGGCACCAAAGTCAAATGCAGGAACATGCAACGACTTCTACCCAACTCAACGCCTAGTTGACGAATAGCTTCCAGGAAAGGCAAAGACTCAATATCTCCCACCGTTCCTCCAATTTCAATAATAGCAACATCTACGTTACCCGCACCATCAATAACTTTTTGCTTAATTTCATCGGTAATATGCGGGATCACTTGAACCGTTCCACCCAAGTAGTCACCACGTCGCTCTTTCTTAATCACATCTTGGTAAACACGCCCAGCGGTAAAATTATTTTTCTGTGTCATTTTACTGCGAATAAATCGCTCATAGTGCCCTAAATCTAAATCTGTTTCCGCCCCATCTTCGGTAACAAAAACTTCACCATGCTGCATAGGGCTCATGGTACCAGGATCAATATTAATATAAGGATCCAATTTCATAATGGTGACATTTACGCCACGACACTCCAAAATAGTGGCTAAGGAAGCTGCTGTAATACCTTT
>CAXBFV010000157.1:0-3941 GCA_963974985.1 uncultured Gammaproteobacteria bacterium
AGTGGGCGATTTTCTACAAGCTTTTTAATGAGGTCTTCTTCTAACAAAACCTCATCCGTTCCACGCTTAATAACTTCTAATGTTTTCTGTATATCAATTTGCATTAATCAACCTATTGTATAAACCTCATAACTAAAAAATGAGCCTATTTTTAACCTTTAAGATTATATTTTTGAACCAGTGCATTCACTGCTTCTTTCTTACATGCAGCAATCTCTTCAGAATTACTAATATTCATACCTAAATCATTTAAGTGTCCATTTTGAAGCCCATATATCCAGCTATGTACAACAATTTCTTGGCCCCTTTCCCAGGCAGCTTTAAGAATTGTTGACTCCGCAACATTGAACGACTGTTCAATTGCATTGAGCGCACACAATAGATCAAAAGAGATTTTCTCATTTGGGCATTGATTTAATAAATCTGCGTGCTTAAGTTTAACCGCTCTAACATTTTGCAACCAGTTATCAATTAAACCGTTTTTAGCCTCATCATGGGCCGCCTTCACGCCACCGCAACCATAATGACCGCATACAATAATATGTTTTACTTTTAAAACATCAACCGCATATTGGAGTACTGACAAGCAATTTAAATCTGTTTGCACCACCATATTGGCAATATTGCGATGAACAAACATTTCTCCAGGTAATAAATCTACAATTTGCGTAGAAGGCACTCGGCTATCAGAACAACCAATCCAAAGATATTCTGGTGTTTGTTGTTGCGCAAGCTTATTAAAAAAATCTTTATCCTCAGCCACCATTTTCTGGGTCCAAGCTTTGTTTTTTTCAAATAAATTATGTAATGTTTTCATTTATTTTTACCTCTATTTAAATTAATTTACACCGTACTCTTTTTGATATGCTATAAAATTTCCTAATTGTTCAGAATATTCATTTTTGTTTTTAAAATACTCAATAATATCAGATACTTTCACAATTGAAAAAATAGGAAACCCATATCTAAATTCAATATTTTGAATCGCTGAAAGATTAGAATCCATCCCCTTTTCTTCACGATCCAGGGAAAGTGAAACGCCGACGACTTGTGCATTCTCTGCATTAAGAAGTCTTAAAGACCCTTCAATAGAAACGCCTGCTGAAATAACATCATCAATGATAAGCACTTTTTTATGCTTAACCGTGGCACCCACAAGCACGCCACCTTCGCCATGATCCTTTTTTTCTTTTCGATCATAAGCATACCCGACATTCATACCATGCTTTGTATAGAGCTCCATGGCGATGGCGGCGACAATTGGAATACCTTTATAAGCAGGCCCAAAAATCACATCAAATACTATGCCACTCTCAACAATGCTCTGCGCATAACACTCTGCTAAAGACTGCATGGACTCACCGGTACAAAATAAACCAGCATTAAAGAAATAAGGACTTTGACGTCCTGATTTTAAGGTAAAGGAACCAAATTTTAATACTTCTTTCTCTAAGGCAATATCAATAAATTTTTGTTGGTAAGACTTCATATAAAATCTTTATATTATCACACTAAAAACAAGTACTTTATCATACTGTGAATCTAGCTAAGTGTAAAAAGTATCTACATAGAAAATAGATAAAAGTATCAAATCATACCAAGAGGGCAATAAAGAAATTTGAGGTTTTGGGCTGAATTATGTGGATGCTTATAAAAAAACAACCTAAAAAGGCTGTTTGATAATCACATTTTGATTGCGCTCAGGTCCTGTTGAAATAATATCTGCAGAAATGCCCATCTCTTTTTCAATAAAGGCAACATAAGCTTTTGCATTTTCTGGAAGCTTGTCGTACTCAGTTGTACCAAAAGTTTCAGACTGCCAACCAGGCATGGTCACATATACCGGCTTACAGCGCGCATAATCATCTGAGTCATAAGGAGGATAATCACGCCTTTCCCCATCTAACTCATAATGCGTACAAAGCTTCACTTCTTTAAGCTCATCCATCACATCAATCTTAGTAATACAAAGGGCTGTAATACTATTAATTTCAATGGAACGTCTAAGCGCCACAAGATCTAACCAACCTGTACGACGTTTGCGACCGCTATTGGTACCAAACTCATGGCCTTTAACACCTAAATGCTCACCAATCTCATTATCAAGCTCAGTTGGATAAGCGCCACTACCCACACGTGTGGTATAAGCCTTCGTAATACCTAAAATATAATCTAAGTAACAAGGTCCAAAACCAGCGCCGGCACCCACTGTACCACCTGTAGTATTTGAAGAGGTCACAAATGGATAAGTTCCATGATCAATATCAAGTAGCGTCCCTTGTGCACCTTCAAAAATAATACGCTTTCCAGCCTTACGAATCACATGTAGTGAAGCAGAGACATCATCAATAAGCGGGAGAATTTTTTGTGCAAGTTTCATCGTGCTTGCAAAACATTCCTCAAGATCAATTCCATCGGTCTTAAAATATTCTTTTAAGACAAAATTATGATACTCCAACAAACGCTCAAGCTTTCCTTTAAAACGTTCAATATTTTTAAGATCCCCAATTCGCACTGCACGACGGGCAACTTTATCTTCATAAGCAGGGCCAATACCACGCTTAGTTGTGCCAATTTTATTATCTCCTAGCTGAGTTTCACGCGCTTCGTCTAAAAGGACATGAATAGGCAAGACTAAAGGGCAGGCTTCACTGATTCTCAAACGTTCTGAAACAGGCACACCTCTAGACTCAAGCTCAGACATTTCTTCAACAAGCGCTTCTAAAGAAACAACCACACCATTGCCAATAAAATTTTGAACACCTTCATGTAAAATACCAGAAGGAATAAGACGCAATTTTGTCACTTCACCTTTAATTACCAAGGTATGGCCTGCATTATGCCCACCTTGAAAACGTACCACCGCATCAGCTTGATCTGTCAAAAGGTCAACAATCTTGCCTTTCCCTTCATCACCCCATTGGCTACCCAAAATGACAATATTTTTATTCACGCATTATTCCTTCTAAATTTACATAATTTCTAAAATCCTCATTTATATGAGGATAAAGGTTCACCATATCGTATTTATTATTTCACACGCGGATCTAATTCACCTGTCGCATAACGCTCAAACATAACTTCTAATGAAATTGGTTTGATTTTACTCGCATGTCCAGCTGATCCAAATGCCTCATAACGATCTTGGCAAATTTTGCTCATAGCATCTTTTGCTACGGCGTTATATTTACGTGGATCAAATTCAGAACCATTTTCTGCCATAAAACGTCTAATAGAACCTGTCGCGGCCATACGTAAATCTGTATCGATATTCACTTTACGTACACCATATTTGATCGCTTCTACAATCTCAGAAACAGGCACGCCATATGTTTCACCCATTGTTCCACCATATTGATTAATAATTTCTAACCAATCTTGCGGTACAGAGGAAGAACCATGCATAACAAGATGTGTATCTGGAATACGCGCATGAATTTCTTTAATACGTGAGATTGCTAAGATATCACCTGTTGGCGGTTTAGTAAATTTATAGGCTCCATGACTCGTACCAATGGCAATCGCCAAAGCATCTACTTTAGTTTTCTTAACAAAGTCAGCAGCTTCTTCAGGGTCTGTTAACATTTGATCCATAGTTAGGATACCTTCAGCGCCAACACCATCTTCTTCACCGGCTTCACCCGTTTCAAGTGAACCTAAACACCCAAGCTCACCTTCCACTGACACACCACAAGCATGAGAGAAATTAGAAGTTGTGCGTGTTACGTCAACATTATAATCATAATCAGCAGGCGTTTTACCATCCGCTTTTAATGAACCATCCATCATCACTGATGAAAATCCTAACTGAATAGAACGTTGACAGATATCAGGAGATGTCCCGTGATCTTGATGCATACAAACTGGAAGATCTGGATATTCTTCGATTGCCGCTAACACTAAATGACGGATAAAAGGTGCGCCAGCATACTTTCTAGCAC
>CAXBFV010000158.1:0-3935 GCA_963974985.1 uncultured Gammaproteobacteria bacterium
AATTGTATTTTTTCTAAATCGCCATTATGGACAAAAAGCCAATCGCGGCCGGCAAAACTCCTTGAAAAAGGTTGGGCATCATGGTGGCTATAGCCTTCTGATTTTGGAATAACTTTGCTGAAAAAGGTCGTGGAGCGAAAGCTTGACCATTCAGAAAGCGCGTCTGAAACAACATCCGTCGTCTGAGAATTTGGATCTTTCGCGACCATGGCGGCTTGTTTATCGTTTGGGTACCAACCAAAGCCCCAACCAAAAGAAGGGTTATCACGGAAATGGGATGTTTCTAAATTGATAGAAGGGGAGATTAACGCATCACTATTGAGCAGTAGGAGCATGCCGTATTCCTTTATTAAAAATGTTATTTATATTTTGCTTGAGCATGAACGTGAAGAATTAACCGTTATAGATTAGACTTGATGCCACGAGATCATTTTTTAAAAATAATCAACATGAGCATTTTAACGAATCTAAATCACCTTACACGCTATACCTATGAACGTCCAATTTCTATGGGGGTCCAGACGATACGCTTACGTCCCGCCCCTCATACACGTTCTCATATTCAATCGTATTCGCTCAATATTACACCGAAAGCGCATTTTATCAATTGGCAGCAAGATCCATTTGGCAATTATTTAGCAAAAATTGTATTTCATGAGAAGGTCAAAGAATTTAAAGTTGAAGTGAATGTGGTCAGTGAAACACGTGTTTTTGATCCTTTTGATTTCTTTCTTGAGGAGTCAGCAAAACATTTTCCTTTTAAATATGACGCTGAACTGAAAGAAGAGTTAGCGCCTTATCTTGAGATTAAAGAAAATAGCCCTTCAATGAAAAAGTGGTTGAAAGCAAATATTGATCTTAAAACCGAGCAAGAAATGATTAATTTTTTGGTGGCGTTTAATCGTAAGCTACACCAGTCTTTAAAATACACATTAAGAATGGAACCCGGTGTGCAAGGTTGTGAAGAAACTTTTGAGTTGGGCAGTGGTTCTTGTCGTGATATGTCTTGGTTATTATGTCAGTTGTTAAGAACCTTAGGGTTTGCAACACGCTTTGCCTCAGGATATTTGATTCAGTTAACCGCTGACTTAAAAGCATTGGATGGGCCTTCGGTCACTACAGAAGATTTTACGGATCTTCACGCCTGGACAGAAGTTTATTTACCGGGTGCCGGTTGGGTCGGATTGGATGCGACATCCGGACTCTTTACAGGTGAGGGACATATCCCACTGTGTTGTACCCCGAACCCTTCAAGTGCCGCACCGATTAGTGGCACGTTAGAAGCCTGTGAGTCTGAGTTAGAACACGAGATGACCATTACGCGGATTAAAGAAGAAGCACGTGTGACAAGGCCTTATACTGATAAACAATGGCAAGACATTGATGCTTTGGGTGAGCAAGTGGATGCAGACTTAGTTGAAAGCGATGTGCGCTTGACGATGGGGGGTGAACCAACTTTTGTTTCATTGGATGATAAGGTTGGGACTGAGTGGCATTATACGGCCCTGAGTGACAATAAGAAAAAACTAGGGAATGACTTATTTTTAAGACTAAAAGATAAATTTGCACCAGGTAGCTTACTACAACATTGCCAAGGTAAATGGTATCCAGGTGAAATCTTACCACGTTGGGCCATGAACTGTTATTGGCGTCGAGATGAGTTGCCTATTTGGGAGAATGCCGATTTATTAGCGAACCCTGAAGTCGACCTTAAGCATGATTTAACCACAGCAAAAAAATTCATGACAGAACTCTCAAAAGCGATGGGGGTGCCCGCGTCTTATGTGTTAGAAGCCAAAGAAGATACCCCTTATTATTTATGGAAAGAACAGGCTTTGCCCCTTGAAGGTGAGATTTTAAAGTCAGATTTATATGAAAAGCGTGAACGTGCACGCCTTCAAAAGTTATTAGGTGAAACACTGAATAATCCAGTAGGCTATGTTTTGCCTTTAGGCTATTCAGCCACCAGAAATCAGTGGGTCAGTAATGCTTGGAAATTCCGTACAGAGCATTTGATATTAGCGATTGGGGATTCACCTGTTGGTTTACGTTTGCCCATGGCCAGCATTCCTTTTTGCCAAAACTCTAATCAGGAAATTTTCCCAGAACGTGTGGCACTTGAGCAAGTAGATAAACTTGCGACTAGAAAAGTGTTTGCGGCAGCTATTAAAAAGAGAACTGAAGCTGTAGAAAAGTCTGCTAAAAAACCAATTTATGCCAAGGATGAAAATGGTTTAACGCGTACCGCATTATGTGCTGAAGTGAGAAATGGTGTTTTACATTTATTCTTACCACCGCTTTCTTTGGTTGAACATTTTCTTGAGTTGATGGTGGCGATTGAAGGTGTGGCTAAAAAACTTAAAACGCCGGTGGTTTTAGAGGGCTATATGCCGCCTAAAGATTTACGGATGAATAGCTTTAGTGTGACACCTGATCCAGGTGTAATTGAGGTGAATATTCAACCCGCTGAAAATTGGGGAGAGTTGAAAAATATCATTACCACGGTTTATGATGAAGCCCGTGAGTCACGTTTGTCGACAGATAAATTTTTGCTAGATGGCCGTAGAGTGGGGACCGGTGGCGGGAACCATATTGTCATGGGTGCGAAAACACCTGAAGACAGCCCATTTTTACGCAAGCCAGATGTGTTAAAAAGCATGATTGCCTTTTGGCAGAACCATCCGTCATTGTCCTATCTGTTCTCGTCGATGTATATTGGGCCAACCAGTCAGGCGCCACGTATTGATGAAGCGCGTCATGATTCGTTATATGAGCTTGAAATTGCTTTTGATCAAATGGGTAAGATTGGCTATGTTCAACCTTGGACGGTAGATAGGCTCTTTAGAAATCTATTGGTTGATTTGGCAGGCAATACCCATCGTGCTGAATTTTGTATCGATAAACTTTACAGCCCAGACAGCGATCGTGGTCGTTTAGGATTGTTAGAAATGCGTGGCTTTGAAATGACGCCACATGCGCAGATGAACTTAGTCCAAGCGCTCTTAATTCGCGCCTGTGTCGCTCATTTTTGGAAGTTCCCTTACCATCAAAAATTAATCCGTTGGGGCACGCGCTTACATGATGACTATATGTTGCCACATTTTGTATGGGAAGATATGCGTGATATTTTGAACATGCTTAACAGTGCGGGCTATAACTTTAAATTAGAATGGTTTGAACCTTTCTTTGCCTTCCGTTTCCCAGAGTATGGTTCCGTACAGATTGGCGATATGACTCTGGAAGTGAAGATGGCGCTTGAGCCTTGGCCTGTATTGGGTGAAGAAATGGGCGGCAGTGGTGTTAGTCGAGCCGTAGATTCTTCTGTGGAGCGTTTGCAAGTCTTGGTGAGAGGCATGACAGGCAGTGATCGTTATGTTGTGACCTGTAATGGTCGTCGTTTACCATTAAAAGAAACCAGTGAGCCTGGTGTCTTTGTCGCAGGTGTACGTTATAAAGCCTGGGCACCACCTTCAAGTTTACATCCAACGATCCCCGCACATGCACCTCTTGTATTTGATGTGATTGATACCTTGAGTGAATGTTCCCTTGGCGGCTGTACCTATACCGTTGCCCATCCGGGTGGCCGTAACTTTGATGAGGATGATATTCCGGTAAATGATAATGCAGCAGAAGGTCGTAGACTTTCACGCTTCTTACCAATGGGACATACGCCAGGCTATTGTCCTGCACCGCCCAAGGAACATAATCCTAACTTCCCGAATACTTTGGATTTGAGGTATTCTGGGGATTAAAAAATAGAAATAAAAAATTCCATTGTTGGGTAGGTTGTGACATAATTCAGCCCGTTTGGGCTACTGTCAGTCAAACAAGTATTCACAATGGGAATATTTATGACTAAAAGCAATTTATTGCGGATAAGTATTATCTCTTATCTTTTAACCTTAACGGCGGGATCAGCCGTGGTATTGCCTTTT
>CAXBFV010000159.1:0-3906 GCA_963974985.1 uncultured Gammaproteobacteria bacterium
GCATGAAGATATTTTTTGGTTTGTAGTAAGGTTATGAAATTAAAGGTTTTGTTGAGTGGTATTTTAGGTTCTCTGTTCGTGCTGCCAGCTGTTGTCTTTTCATCTAATGTGGCAAAAACAATTGATATGACATTTGAAGTCCAAAATATGAATTGTGGAGAAGACCTAACAATCAATTTGGATAGCAATAATGGTGCGCATTTTTATGCAAACACCGGAGACTACAGTTGGCAAAATAACCGCGTGAGTATATCTAGTGGTAATGAGCAGCCGATATCTATTTCTCATTTTCAAGTAGATGCGCAGTCATTAATGGTCTCATTAAGTTGTTCGAATGAAAATTCCACCGAATCTAGTTTTAATATTAATCTCCCAATGACTATTGTTGATGATGTGCAGCTTGATCCTGAATCTCCCCCAGGCACGAGGATTAAGGCGGTTTCAGATCAGATTTTTGGCACGACGGTTATTTTGAATGGCTCTGAGCCTCAGATATTGGAAGTTAATCAAAAATAAAATTTGCTCTGTGTATAAGCTCAGGTTTTGCTGACTATACTTTACCCATAAAGGTAAATAAGAATGATTTAACGCATAATGGATAAGCATAAGGGCTATAAAATTTCATTACTTTTGATATTGATCATTATCATTTTGACCAATGTTATGAATGGTCTATTGATGGATACCATTGCGCATTTCTTTCTAGGAGATCGAACTTATGTGAATCACCACATTGCTTTTTATCTTGGGTTTGCAATGTTGTTATCGCCTATATGCTTAATATTTGCACCCATTATCGGATACATGATAGACCGTTATAATTTGGTGAAAGTGACGATTTTATATAATTTAGTGATGCTTGCGATTATGTATGGCATAAGCCTAATTCCGAACATTAGTGACGCCGTGTTTTTATTATTGGTGAATATTACTTTTGCGGGTTCCTTACTCTATACAGTTATCGGCGTTTCACTTTTGTTGAAATTTGGAAAACCTAAGTGGTCGCTTTACTTCGCGGTGATATACGTTTTTTTAGGATGTCTCACGCATTTTTCAAGTTTAATAAACGTGTATATTATTGAAAGTTGTCAGTGCTATGGCTTGGCTTATGAATACCCGCGCCTGATTCAACTCATGATCACCGGGTGCATGGTCCTACTGGTATTGGTTTATCCAAGGGTATCAACCTCACATAGAAGCCATGATTTTGTACAATCCATTATAAGAATATTTGCCCTTAAAAAATTCAGGAAAGCAATTGTCTCATTCTTTTTGGTTTACTTAATAATCGGTTTTTACAGCCAACTATCTCCCAGCAGCATGCATATTTCTTTTGGTCAGTTGGGGATTTCTCCCGATGATTATTATGGTTATTCCAAGGTGGGATTAGCAGTCTCAGCATTACTGGCGGGGCTCCTACTAAAGACATTATCTCATTACGTAGTCAGTCTAATGAGCTTGTTGTTTATGGGGGTAGGGGCAGTGTTAAGTTTGATCTTGGTGACATCGGTCAATGCACTTTGGATTGGCACCATATTGACACATATAGGTTTTGGTATGCTGCTGGTCTCAGTGGTTTATGAGGCCTTTAGATCGGTGTCGAGGAAAGATTATGGGTTGTTAGCCGGTTTGATGTGCGCGGTTTGGATCATTGCCATGACGACCTCTAATATTTTTTCCCATTACTTGACCTATCCTTATTACAGCACAACCTTTTTGACACAATTAACGGCGATAGTCATATTGATCGTGCTGGGGGTTTTATATTGGATGACGTTAAGAATAAGCGGGAGAACATCTAATGCCAGGAAGTGATTATAAACCCTCAATTGTCGTGGTCGAAGATGACATAGAGACACTTGAAACATTGAAGGTTTTTTTAGAGCAACATGATTTTGATGTGTATTGTGCGGAGTCAAAGCAGGCTTTTTTAAAATTGGTTGCTAAAGAAATTAAGTTTGATTTAGCGTTATTAGATATTATGTTGCCCGATGGCCATGGGGTAGAAATATGTGAGGAGATTAATAAGACTTATCCGCATATGGTGATTATATTAATGACAGGGAGCAGTGAGGAATCACTTGAAACCATGGGACTTGATTGTGGGGCCGATGATTTTATACGTAAACCTTATAATCCTAAGATGTTGATTTCTAGAATTAATTCTTCATTGAGGCGCGTAGCAAAAGGTGTAAGTCATCAACCAGAGCTCCCCAAAAAAACACCGAGCCATATTTTATTTGGTGAATGGCAGTTAAATTGCTGCCAAAGATTACTGGTCGATTCATCAAAAAATGAAGTCTCTTTGTCAGAGTCGATGTATCAACTTTTATATCTTTTTCTGAGCCACCCCAAAAAGCCGCTTTCTCGAGAGGAAATATTTAAAAAGCTGGGGTACTCTGGAAGTGAGCGTTCCTTGAGAACAATTGATATTCAGGTGGTTCGATTGAGAACTTTATTAAGAGAGCCTGCAGGCAATAATAAAATGATACAAACCCTGAGAGGCGTGGGCTATATTTTCTCAAGCTTGGTGGCGATAAAATATGATGAGTAATCTGCCGTTAAGTAAAATATTAAGCATCTTGCTGGTCTTGATCATTAGCTTATATATTTTTGCCTGTTACTTTTTTATCAGCCCATTTTCAAATTTCAGTCAACATGTGGACGAGAAGGCACGCAATAATCTAATGGTAAGCTTGGTGAATCATGCAGACAGTCAAACCACAGGTAACGATGCAATCTTTGATATGTCCTTAAAAAGTCAATATAGCAAAATTGATGTGAGCTTTAACAATAAAGCTTACTGTCCTCAAAAGTTTAAGGGCACAGACAAACACCAGGCACTTAAGCGTTTTTTAGAAACCGACCATGACACTTATTTCTTTTCCTATCAGCTGAAAAATGGGAAATGGATGAATGTAAAAGAAACGCTGCGAGGGATCGATTATGATCGCTTTGCCATGTTTTTTTTGGGGTTGCTGATTATTTTTATTTTTGTGGGCGTGCTCTTTTGGTTGTTGGCAGTGATGTCAATTTCGATGACGAAAATTAAACATTCCATGAGCCAGCTAGGGTTGGATATTGAGACGAATATCAAGCATGAATATAGTTTGAAGGTGGTGGGTGACAGTATTTCTATCATGAAGCAAATGCAGACTCGAATCAGAAATCTATTGTTTAGGCAAAATCGTATGATGGCTGCAATTTCTCATGACTTGAGAGTGCCGATTAACCGTATTGGTTTGAAAGTTTATTGTCATACAGATGAGGCTTTCTCGGATCAAATTCAAGAAGATATTAAAGAAGCGGATCACATGATTACGCAAATTACGGATTATGCCCAACAAGAAATTAAGCAGGAAGAGAAGGTACGCTTTGATATCCAATCTTTGCTGCTAGAAAGCTTTGAGAGTTTCCAAAACCAGGAAGGCGAAACCTTTGAAAAAGAGTCCTGTGAAAAAATAATATTTAAGACTTCAATGTCTGGAGACGTCCCATTTTTTGGAGAAAATATACAGATTAAACGCTGCTTTAGTAACTTGATTGATAATGCGATTAAATATGGATCTTGTGTTGAGATCTCATTAGAGCGCATCGATGATGGCTATCTCATTATTTTTAGAGATCGAGGTGAGGGCGTGAAACAAAACGAATTAGTAAAACTTACTGATCCCTTATATCGATCGCAAGCGGCTCAAGTGAGCAAGCTAAAAGGTAGTGGTCTGGGGTTATCAATTGTTAAGCATATTATAGAAAGCCATCATGGCACGCTAACGATACAAAACAGTGATATTTCCTCAGGCCTAGAGGTTAGGTTGTTTTTGCCTTTTCAGAAAGAGGGTAGCAACACTAAGGTATAATGCTGGCAGTTAAATTAGCTGTAACTAACTATATGTGCATTTAACC
>CAXBFV010000160.1:0-3897 GCA_963974985.1 uncultured Gammaproteobacteria bacterium
CTCGCTAGCCCCAGGGCCTGGAGCCTATTTATGTCATGCCTGCCACCCTGCTTCTAATTTTTCCATTGGTGACCGTGTGTTGATTAAGCATCATCCTCACAACTATCATCTAACTTGCAATAGATGTTTGAGCAATGGGCACATAGGGCTCTATTGTTGTAAATTATGCCGAAAAGAGATATGTCCGAGGTGTTGCTCGTCCTCTTTAGACTTTAATAAAAATTTCAACTCGCTAGCCCCAGGGCCTGGAGCCTATTTATGTCATGCCTGCCACCCTGCTTCTGATTTTTCCATTGGTGACCGTGTGTTGATTAAAAATCATAATTCAATTGACATGCATCATGAAATACATCAAAGATGCGGACATAAAATTGATCAGTATCTTGATACGATTAACTTGATGCTTATGAATATGGGGCGGCCACCAACAAGAGGCCATTGGAAAATAATTTTTAAAACTGAATCATCATCAGGTATCGGATCTTATTACTTTCATTCGCAGTCTGGTGAACTAATTAGATTACGAGAAGATGCTCAAGAGTGCTTCAGAGAAGCTACACCTGGGAGAGAGTTATCGACCTCTAGGGAATCAAGAACAGACAGCTGTGATCTATGGTATTTAAAAAAATCAGTAGATTTTAAAACTAAAAATACAATTCATCATTATTGGGCTCGACTAAGGTATGGGGGACAAAAAGTTAAAGGGTATAACTTTGAGCCGATAGATTTTCATGAATATAATCGAATATACGAAGATTTTAGGAATACAAGAGAAATGCGCATATCTCCTGAAGTAGGAATGCATCCATACGATACAAACAGGTTCTACTTAACGCCTCCTCATATTGGCGATGAAATAGTATTTATATTTGGTTTATAAATGATTCATTACCTGCTGTAGAATCCAATGCTATTTGATATAATTCATCCCATAATAAATGCATAATATTAATTTCAGAAAGTCTGCAAATAAATCTTTGAGCTAAATTCCCTACCCCCGCCGCAAGCAAACGGGGTATTCCGGGAATTTTCCTTCGGAACCGCTCAAAGTGCCCTCGAAATTTTCGTAGCAAACTACGGGGAATAAAACCCTAAAGAGATTTAATTATCAGCTGAGATTCATACTTTGCTGTCCAAGATTAACAAGATATTCTTTGCCATAAGGGTCTGGGATATATTGTTTCCATTGACTGTCCGCTTTCATAGAAGTAAATAATGCAAATAAAGCCACACCTTGCCCCGGTTTCATAGGCACAGTCATGGTGTAATCTCCATCTTTATAGTTTTCCATTGTTAATGAAACCATATGAGTTTGCGACTTACCCACATAACTGACAGCCTCTGTGTAGCCCGTCTGAATAAAACGCGATTTAGACATCGGCACAACTAATACTGCCAGCGTTTTACCATGATTTGTATTTTGCGTCATATTCATATCCACGGTTAAGGTTGGAGAAGTCGAAAACATCCCAAACATCGCACAACCAGAAAGCATTGAGCCCAATAGTCCCACACAACCTAATTTTATTATATTTTTTATAATTCTATATTTATTCATTCTTATTCCCCTTCTTCTAAAGACCTTTTAAATACTTCAAAGGTTTTTTCTTTAATGGATAGCGCGATCAAGTCGCAATATGACGGATAGACTCATAGTTTGGTATGCATTTAAAGACTCAATACTGCAAGCTCTCTTCGCTGCACATTCAAGACACTACTCTGACTTAAACTATTTGGTAAACTCATGGCCTTACAATCTCCTATAATTTCTTGAAATAACCGAAACTTAAACCCCTTCCAGAAACGAGCATAACGGCTTACCCAACGTTTCTTAATTTCAAACATTAAATGATCAATATCTCGATCACTTAAAAGTTCCTCTTCATATAGTGTAACGACAACTTCTGGAAAAACCTGTTCCATCTCACCTAAGGCTATATTTTTATGACTGAGCTCGACATAGCTTAAACGTGCTGCAACTTGATGTTGCGCTTTAGTACAGTCATCAACTTCTAAAGAAAACTTATAGTCTGACAATACTGAAGATAACTGGGTATGTAGTTGTGCTTGCGCCACAGGGCTTACCCCATATAGATTTGTCCCATACTCATAAGCGCTATTATACTTTTCATCCAACTCTGGGTGCATCATCAAGACCATTTGCTTCAACCACGCATCAACAAATTTTCTATAGGCCGCACTCTCAGATAATAGCTCCGTACTATTGATGCCTTTTACTAATGCTTGTGATGATAACCAACCAAGATTCAAGATCAAATAAGCATGCCCTGCTTTAATTTTGAGTGATGCAATCAAATTATGGTGAGAATAACTAGAATCAGCACTCTCAAAATGCATACAATCAAAATTAATCCCTCTGTGTAAAAGCTGATTTAATACAAATGAAAGCGTAAGCATTTGTGCATTTCTTTCCAAACGATCAAACCCGTTTTTGCCACTACTCTTAAGCATATTTTTTGTTTGCATCCGAAGGTTTTCAACTACATTTAGTTCCATCTTAGACGCTCTTATTTAAGCCAAAAATATCACTTTTATATTCAAAGCGGACAGGAACATTGGCTTTATCTAACTTCACATTCCAAGTTAAAGCATTTTTCTTAGCTTGTGCTAGATTCATTAGCTTGTACAGTGCCCAATAACCCTGCTGTGAAAGCTCATAATTAGTTTGGTTCTGCAGCATATAACCCACACTTGCATTACCCTTTTTCCACCAACTATATGTTAAGTCTTGATCTACCGGCGCATTATCAACCCCTACAATTGAGGTACCATCTACTGTAAAATAAGTTGTTTGCAAATACTGACTACCTATTTTATCTTGTTTAAATGGTAAGGCAGAAACCATTACTTTAATCGGTTTGGGTTGAGCATTCTTATCCCATAGCGTGCGGCTTATTTTAGCCAGCTGATTTATCTGATCCAAAATATTTCCTAACTTCAAACTTCTTGCACCAGACACTTGACGGATAACCCACACCCCATTTTTTTCTACCAAGTATTGCGCAAAATCTTCCTTAAAGGCTTTCCAGAATTCCCCCGTATGAGGTGCCAATAATTTCGTTAATTGTTCTGGCGTAATACTCTCTTTTGATTTTAGATCCATTGGGAAAGTATGGGTTACTTTCATCGCTAAAGGCGACAGAGATTCAGCCCACACTTTCTTCAAATGGACTTGAATATTTTCCATGCCTAAATTATAAATAATCGAAAAAATATTCAAAAAAGGTTCGCGCTGAGATTTTGGCATATTGATCTTATCTAATGCCGTATTGGCCATTACCATATAAGAGTTTTGGTTCTTTAAGTAAATCGCCAATGCTTGCGCACCTAGAATATCTAAAGAGCGGTCTTGTCCTTCTTGTGAAGCCATCATTATTTTGTCATTAAACGTAGACAGGATATTAACATAACTCGCTAAAGGAGATTCTTTAGAAGATTCCCCAAAAGGTGAGAATGAAAAATCTTTAATCTTATGAAATGCTTCAAAATGCCCACTAATACGCATTAGAAAAGAGTACTTATCCAATTTCTTATCAAAAATAGTATTCTCATTCACCTTTGTCACCAATGACACTAAGGGCGAGTTATTACCCGAAAATTGATGCAATAACACTTCTAACTCTGCGGCAGTCTGAGCATGATACTTAAAATGTGTGATTAATTTTGTATACGCGCCAATATAATGGCCCACATAGTTATTAATCGCTTCGTGAAAAATATTCTCAAAAGAAGTCGTATCCACACCCTTCTTTTGCATGTCATTCAATAATTTATGATAAGCATCTATATCTTGCACTACCACATTTTGGATAAAGGCAGAGGTATAAACTGGGTTTACATCCAATAAACGAGCATTGCTTAAGGGTTGTTGGTCTT
>CAXBFV010000161.1:0-3888 GCA_963974985.1 uncultured Gammaproteobacteria bacterium
ATTACTCCAAAAAAGGGTATCACTTTGTGAATGTAAGAATTATTTTCTACTAAACTCTAAAGATTGGTTTTTATCAGGGCTAGCAATAAAGAATGCGTTATTTTTTTGTTATGTGCTTATTGTTGGGATGTCTGAATCCAATATGTTTTGCCGTCTGGAATAACCCACACCAAGACAATAAACTTGAGAATGATAATACCCTATATTCTGTTTTTTCAGCGCGCCCCAAACACTTGGATCCTGCACGATCTTATTCTAGTGATGAGGCTATCTTTACAGGACAAATTTATGAGCCACCTTTGCAATACCATTATCTCAAGCGACCTTATGTATTAGAGCCTTTAACTCTACAAGAAATGCCAAAGGTTATTTATAAAAATGCTCGAGGGACCGTTTTACCCGATAATGCATTAATTAAACAAATTGCGACCACAACCTATGTTTTCACCTTAAGAGATGATGTCTATTATCAGCCTCATCCTGCCTTAGCGAAAAATAAAAACACATACCGTTATCACCAACTTTCTGAAGGTGATTTAAGAGGGATTTATAGACTTAAGGATTTTGATGAGAAGGGTACACGTAAACTGATTGCTGAAGACTATGTGTATCAAATTAAACGATTGACGGATCCTAAAAATCATTCACCTGTTGCAACGATCATGGCCAATCTTATTTTAGGGTTTTCTGAGCTGCAGGGTACATTAAATCAAAAGCGTGAGAAAACACCTTATGATTTTATTGATTTGCGTAACATTGATTTAGAAGGCGTTAAGGTTATCAATGATCATCAGTTTAGTATTACGATAAAGGGGAAGTCTCCACAGTTTTTATATTGGATGGCCATGCCATTTTTTGCCCCCATGCCTTGGGAAGCTGAGAAATTTTATGCGCAACCTGGCATGCAAGATCGGAACATTGTTTTAGATTGGTATCCTATTGGAACAGGCCCCTATTACCTTGAGGAAAATAACCCAAACCGCAGAATGGTTTTAAGAAAAAACCCAAATTATCATGAGGAATTTTACCCCGATGAAGGGGATGTGGGAGATCAAGAAAAAGGATTGTTGCAGAATGCCGGCTTAAAAATCCCTTTTATTGATCGTATTGTTTTTTCCTTGGAAAAAGAAAATATCCCGATGTGGAATAAATTTTTACAAGGCTACTATGATCGTTCAGGTGTGAGCTCAGATGCTTTTGATCAAGCCATTCAATTTGGCAAAGATGGGCAGCTTGAACCTTCGCCAGAAATTTCAGCCCGTGGCATTCAACTTTCGACCACGGTGCAGCCCTCTAGTTTTTATTGGGGGTTTAATATGAAAGACGCTGTCGTAGGCGGCAAGAGTGAACAGGCTAAGAAATTACGTCAAGCCATTGCCATGGTGTTTGATGTGGATGAATATATTACGATTTTCATGAATGGAAGAGGGGTCGTGGCACAAGGTCCACTTCCGCCGGGAATTTTTGGATTTAATGAAGCTTTGAATCCAGTACTTTATGATTTGGACACACAGCAAAAAAAGACAATTGATAAAGCTCGGGCGCTCTTGGATGAGGCAGGCTATAAAAATGGCATTGATCAAAAGACAGGAAAGCCATTGATTTTAAATTTGGATGTGACGACCAGTAGTGGGCCTGACGATAAAGCACGCTTATCTTGGTTGCGGGCACAGTTTAAAAAATTAAACATCCAGCTCAATGTCCGTGCCACACAATATAATCGTTTTAGAGAAAAGATGCGCACAGGGCAAGCACAGATATTTTCTTGGGGTTGGAATGCCGATTACCCAGACCCTGAAAACTTTTTAATGTTGCTGTATGGGCCGAATAGCAAAGTGTTGAAAGGAGGCGAAAATGCGGCTAACTATGATAATGAAGAATTCAATCATTTATTTGAAAAGATGAAAAATATGGAAAACACACCTGAGCGGTTACTCATAATTAATCAGATGCTAGAAATTGTAAGAGAGGACACTCCTTGGATATGGGGTTTTCATCCAAAGTCATTTACTTTATCTCATGCATGGAATTCTGCTACCAAACCTAATGCAATGGCCAACAATAGCTTCGAAAGGCTGCGCGTAAAAATTGGAATAACCCTAATCTTTGGCCTATGTTAATCTTGTTGATGAGTGTCATTGGCATTACAATCCTGCTCATCTTTGCCTATTGGCGAAAAGAGCGTCATAAGCCATTGAAAATAAAAGGGCCAAAAAAGGTTAATTAATGGGCTATTAGACTCATAATCTCTGTAAGGATATTGTCATGAATATGGAAGTTACGCCACAGAATATTATTCGCACGAATGCTGAGACGTTAAAGACGAGTATTTTTCGTGCTTCTGATATTCGAGGCGTTGTCGAAACAGAGCTTACAGAAGATGTGGTACATGACATCGGACTGGCATTTGGTTCAGAGGCGTTGTCAGAAGGCGAATCTATCGTAATTGTTGCCAGAGATGGCAGGCTTTCAGGCCCGATGTTAATAGAGGCCTTAAAGACAGGCATCATGAGTACAGGGTGCACAGTGGTGGATTTAGGGGTGGTACCAACGCCAGTTTTATATTATGCGACAAAAATCTTAGGTACGACTTCTGGCATTATGTTGACCGGAAGCCATAATCCTGTGAATCATAATGGCCTTAAAATGGTTATGTCTGGGCGGACTTTATCGGGCGATGAAATTCAAAAACTTAAAGATAGAATTCTTCAGAAAGATATTGTGATTGGTGAAGGTGGTCAGCGAGATCGTCAACTGGTGCAAGATTATATGGCTTGTATTGTTGATGACATCACCATCGCAAAGCCTTTAAAAATTGTGATCGATGCTGGGAATGGCGTTGCGGGTGAAGTCGCCCCTTTATTATTTAGGGCTTTGGGGTGTGAGGTGCATGAGCTGTACTGTGAGATTGATGGCAATTTCCCAAACCATCATCCGGACCCAAGTAAGCCTGAAAATTTAAAAGAACTGATTGAAAAAGTGAAATCAGAAAAAGCTGATATAGGTTTAGCTTTTGATGGGGACGGAGATCGTTTGGGTGTGGTGACACCCAAAGGTGATATTATTTATCCCGATCGCCAGTTAATGCTTTATGCGCGTGAAATGCTTAAAGAGATGCCTAAAGCCACTGTTGTTTATGATGTGAAATGCACCAAGGATTTGGCGCCCTATATTGAACAATTTGGTGGTCGTCCTTTAATGGCAAAAACAGGCCATGCCCTCATTAAGAAAAAAATGAAAGAAGTGGATGCTGCTCTTGCTGGCGAAATGAGTGGACATATGTTTTTTAATGACCGCTGGTTTGGTTTTGATGATGGCTTATATACCGGTGCGAGATTACTAGAAATTTTGGCACAATCCGATTTAGATGCAGATGCTTTATTTGATGAAATACCTCAAAGTATTAATACCCCTGAAATTAATGTGGATGTGCCAGATCATCAAAAATTTGAGATTGTGCAACAATTATTGAATACTTCAAAAGCAGCCTTTCCTGACGCGGATCTTATTGACATCGATGGGGCTTGGTAAGAGCTTCAAATACAACGCCTTGTTTAGTAATGCGTTTTGAAGCGGACTCAGAAGAGGCCTTAGCTGAGATTAAGAATAAAATGATGCAGTGGGTGGAATTATTCTTATAATTTTTTCTGTAAAGGATAAAAAGTTCTAAAGAGACTGAACCCAAAATAAATTAATATATAAGCAATACAGATAATGTTAAGAAAGGGTGCTTTTTCAGGATACGTAAACAAAAGACCAATGGTGGCAGCACCCCAGACAAGTGTTGCAGCAAACATTAAAGTTTTAATGCGTTTTGAGTGGCTTATGTAGTTCATCCTAGAGGGATAGATAAATTTAATTGGAATGAAAGTCAGGATAGTGAGTGCA
>CAXBFV010000162.1:0-3860 GCA_963974985.1 uncultured Gammaproteobacteria bacterium
GTAATTGAATGTAATTTAAGAGCCTCTAGATCCTTTCCGTTTGTGTCTAAAGTTACCGGGCATAATTTTATTGATATTGCAACCAAAATCATTATGGGGCAATATACAAAGAAGCATTATAACACCTTGGATATGGATTATGTTGGCGTTAAGACGTCGCAGTTTTCTTACAACCGTCTAAAAGGTGCAAATCCTGTGGCGCATGTGGAGATGTCCTCAACGGGTGAAGTTGCCTGTATTGGAGATGACTTGCTGGATGCGTTTTATAAGTCTTGGCAAGCTACAGAAATGAGTGTGAAGAGAAAGCGCATTTTCCTTTCGATTGGTGGGGATAATAAATCAAAGCTATTGCAAGAAGTGCGTTTGCTAAGTGAGTGTGGTTGGACGATATATACCACAGATGGCACGCAGCGCTATCTTGAAAAGAATGATATCCCTTCTACTTGTGTGCATAAGCTTAGCGAAGACAAAGACCCTACAGTAGAAAATCTTATCATTAATCGGGAAGTGGATTTAATTATTAATATTCCTCGTCGCGAGAGACATGTGAGTGAAGAGCATGTTTCTGATGGTTTTAGAATTCGTCGTTTAGCAATTGATCACCATGTTCCTTTGATTACAAATTTGCAGATTGCAGAAATTATGATGCAGTCTCTAGCAAAACTTCATGGGAGGCCTGTTGAGGTTGCTTCATGGAAAGAATACATGGCTCTCAAATAAAAAAATTAAGGCAACTATATGATTTCTTTTCAATCCGTTTCGCTTCAGATGGGCTTAAAGTCCTTATTTGAAGATACTTCCTTTTGTTTTTACCCAGGCCAAAAAGTAGGGCTTGTCGGTAAAAATGGTGCGGGTAAAACAACCTTATTCTCAATGGTCATGAAGCTTGTAGAGCCCGATGCTGGAAAAATTGAGGTGGCGTCGTCTTTGGATATTGCTTATGTTAAGCAAGAAGTAGAAGTATTAGATGAGACGGTTATAAATTATGTTCAGTCTGGAGACGAAGAGCTTTATGGTTTGGAATGCCAAATCAATGCGCTTTCCATGGCGACAACCGAAAAAGAGTTGGAAAAATTGGGGCACCTTTATGAGGCTTATGAATCTTTAGGAGGGTATCAGTTGCGCTCCAGAGCTTTCCAGCTCTTGCATGGCCTGGGTTTTGAAGATGAGCAAATTGAAGGCGTGGTGAGTGATTTGTCTGGGGGTTGGCAGATTCGTCTTAATTTGGCAAAAGCTTTGATTAGACGCTCAGATATTTTATTGCTGGATGAGCCAACAAACCATTTAGACGTTGAAGCCGTCATGTGGCTGGAAAAATGGTTGAAGCAGTATCCCGGGATGATTTTATTAATTTCCCATGATCGCACCTTTTTAGATAATACCGTTGATGTGATCGCACATATTGACGCATTGTCGATCAAAACATATAGCGGTAATTATTCTCAATTTGAAAGACAGCGCTCAGAGGCTTTAATACTTCAGCAAAAGGCGCATGTTAAACAACAAAAAACTGTGGCACATTTACAATCTTTTGTAGACCGTTTTAAAGCAAAAGCTTCTAAGGCTAAACAGGCTCAAAGTAGAATGAAAATGCTTGAGAAAATTCAGCAAGTAGATGCAGTAAAAGATGCATCTCAGTTTAGCTTCAACTTCTCAGAGGTAGAAGAGCAGGGTGGTCCTTTGTTGACGTTATCAAAAGCTGATTGTGGTTATGATGGCGTTGATGCGATTCTGTCTGGTGTGAGTACTTCAATTTTATCAGGTATGCGTATAGGTTTGTTGGGTGTGAATGGCGCAGGCAAATCAACATTCATTAAATCAATGGTGGGGAGTTTGCCATTATTGGTGGGAGAGTATTTGCCGCATTCTAAATTGAGAATAGGGTATTTTGAGCAGCACTCTATTCAGCAGCTTGATTTAGAAGCGACACCTCTGGAACATTTTCAAAGTATAGCAAAAGATAAAAGGGAAGGTGAGCTTCGAGCATTTCTAGGGCGTTTTGCTTTTTCAAATGAAACTGCATTAACTAAAGTTAAAAGTTTTTCAGGGGGGGAGAAAGCAAGACTGGCTTTAGCATTGATCGTCTTTCAAAAACCTAATTTATTACTACTTGATGAACCGACGAACCATTTAGATATAAATATGAGACAAGCGTTAACTATGGCGATGCAAACTTATAATGGCGCGGTTATTATTGTTTCCCATGATAGATATTTGTTGGAAGCAACGGTGGATGAGTATTGGTTGGTGAATAAGGGTGATGTTAAGCCTTTTCAGGGTGATCTTGAGGATTACCAAAAACTTATTATGCAGCAAAAACAATCTGATAACCGAGAGGCTAGAGAAGCTAAAACGGTTAAAAAGTCAAAAAAAGAAAATAAATCTAAAAATCAAGAATCTTCAAACAGCAAAGAATTAAAACAGCTTAAAAATAAAATTAAGCAATTAGAAAATAAAATATCGAGGTTGCAGGTTCTTATTGCGGAGTGTGAAGAAGAGCTTCAAAACCCTAAATCTTCTGGGGCTTTGAATCAAGATGTTTTAGATGATAGGCTTAAAGACTATGAAGAAAATAAAGTATTGCTTTCTGCTGTGGAGTTGGAATGGATGGGGTTAAGCGAGGCCTATGAAAGTGAAGCGGGTCATTGATGGCGCCGCATAAGGCCTTTACATTTAAAATATTGTGTGAGACTTTAAGTGAGTTATTTGATGAATGTTATATATGAAGTAGGCTGTTAAATGGTTGATAGTGTTGTTAAAAAAGAGTCGCACCCTGTATCGCTTTGGATGTTGTCTTTTGTTTATATGGGGTTTACCGTTAGCTTTGGTACATTTTTATCTGTTTTACTTATCTTTTTAAACAAAAATATTGGAATGGGGGAAAATGATGCTTTTCAGTTGTTTTCTTCTGTTATGTCTTTGGCCTTTGTGATGCCTTTGATAGGCGGGTATCTTTGCGATAAGTTTGGGTTTAGAAATATAACAGTTGTTGGACTTATTTTTACATTTCTCGGTTTTATGCTGATCTCAGTTCCGGGGAAGTCTTACCTTTATCTTGGGCTTGCTGTGTTTTTATCTGGGAATGCGTTATGCACACCTGCTATTTGGTCGCAGGTTGGTCTGATCTATAAAAAAAATAGTTTTCTGAGGGAGTCTGGGAGTACTATCTTCTATATGTTGCTTAATTTTGGTTTTTTATTTAGTACTCTGTCGGCACCTTTTATGGTTAGGGTTATTGGTTATCATTGGGTGTTTTTTATGTATGGTTTAACCCCATTACTTTCTCTTGCGATATATCTTTTTTATAGCAGGAAGCTAGATTTAGTTGGCCTATCTTCTAATGTTAAGGAGGTAACATTGAAGAGAATGATTTTTTCTCTTATTTCTGCAGCTCTTCTTGTTGTGCCTGTATTCTTTCTTTTATCTAATATCTTTATTAATAATGTATTATTAATTGTATGTGTGATTGTTGCATTTAGCTACGTTGTGGTTTTAATGAAGCGCCAAGAGAAGGTTGCTGTTAATAAGATGGTGGCTTTTATGGCTTTATGCCTTTTAGGTTTAAGTTACTTGGTTATTTATAATACAGAGTTTAGTATTTTGCCTGAATATGCTTTGCATGCATTGGATCGGGTGGTTTTGGGTGTGAATTTCCCCGCAAGTGTGGTGCCTTCATTTGACTCTATTTTTTGTATTATTTTTGGGGTTGGGTTAATAAGATTGTGGGCATTTCTTGGTGCTAGAGGAAAATCTCCTAAACTATCTACAAAGTTTGCAATAGGCTTATTGTTTTCAGCTTTGGGTTATTTGTTGCTGGCTTTGATTTTATTTTTTTATAAATCAGAAGCTATGAGTTTACT
>CAXBFV010000163.1:0-3828 GCA_963974985.1 uncultured Gammaproteobacteria bacterium
GTATATAGACAGTCATTGCCACCTAGATTTATTGAAAAAACACATCTCTGTCTCTGAAGCCGTTAAAGCTGCCAAAGCTCAACAGGTTTCTCATTTTATCAATCCGGCAACCCAACAAGCTAATTGGCAAACTCTACTTAACCTCAAAAAAACGTATTCCAATATTCAAATTGCCTTAGGTTTACACCCTTGTTTTATCAAACACCACATACCTGAACATCTTGATGAGCTAGAAAAAATAATTGAACAACACGCTATTCCTATCATTGGTGAAATTGGTTTAGATAAAAGATTTAAAGAAACTTACAAGCAACAAGAAATATATTTTATAGCGCAACTCATACTAGCTGAAAAACTTAAGAAGCCCGTTATTATTCATGCAGTCCGAGCACACGCAGACATCATTCAAACTCTAAAAACTCAGGCTTTTACACAAGGCGGCATTATTCATGCTTTTTATGGATCCTATGAAGAAGCCAAACAATACATTAACCTAGATTTTGCTTTAGGCATTGGTGGATTGATTACCTATCCCAATAATAAGAAACTTCGTAAAGTCATTACTCAAATTCCTGCCACCAGTATTGTGCTTGAAACAGACAGCCCTGATATGCAGCTTTATCAGCAAGATGGACCTTATAATCAACCTGCAAACATCCCAACTATATTTTCTGAGATATGTTCACTTAGAACTGAAAATCCTGGTGAGCTTCAACAACAATTCTGGCATAATACGCATCGATCTTTAAATCTAGTTTAAATAATTAGCCCCTGCCTTCCTACTACGCCAAGGCAACGAGAGAGATCCCAGGAATGACAAACATCACGAGGAAAATATGAGTACAGGTTTATTCGAACGCACCAGCATTATTCTAAAAGATAACCAACTTGATGCTTTAAAAAATGCACATATTTTATTAGCGGGTTTAGGGGGCGTCGGCTCTTATGCCGCTGAAGCATTAGCGCGTGCAGGTATTGGGAGTCTAACCTTTATTGAACACGATGTAGTGTCTGCTTCAAATTTAAATCGTCAACTTGTGGCGCTTCACTCAACCATTGGTCAGAAGAAATCAGATGTCATGCTCGAACGCATAAAAGACATTAATCCTGACTGTAAAGTCACCATCATTGATCAATTTGTACGCCCTGACAATATGGAAGAAATTTTTAGCCAGCCCTACGATTATGTTATCGATGCCATTGATAGCCTGTCATGTAAAGTAAGTTTTGTGCGTACAGCACATGAAAAAGGTTACAAAGTTATTTCAAGCATGGGCGCTGGCGGCAAGCTAGACCCCACTAAAATTAAAGTGGATGATATTTATAAAACCTCTGAATGTAAGCTCGCACGTGTCATGCGCGTTCGTTTAAAGCGCCAACGAGTTAAAAAAGGCATCTTAGCCGTTTACTCAACAGAACACCCATTACCCCCTTTGCCTCCAGAGCCTGTTCCAGGTGAAGGCCGCCCTCGCGCAGTAAATGGTACCATTAGTTATCTGCCCTCTCTTTTTGGATTGACCATTGCCGGTGTTGTTATTCAAAAACTTGTACAAAGCGCCTAAGGATTAAATATGTCTTCTGAAAACCCTACACAATATTGTCGCTTATCCAATCACTCTGTTATTGCCATAACTGGCAAAGATAATAAGAATTTTTTACAAGGACAACTCACCTGCGATCTTGAAAAACTAAATCAAAATCACGGACTCTATGGTGGCTATGCAAATATTCAGGGCCGACTCATTAGCACCTTTTATTTATGCGAACAAGAAACGCAACTTTTATTGATCACCCCTACTTCTAATGTCGAACCCTTATTAACCGCACTTAAAAAATATTCTGTTTTTTCAAAAATTGTATTTTCACAAACAGACTTACAGGTTTTAAGTGTTTTTGGAGAAAACTC
Source organism: uncultured Gammaproteobacteria bacterium (assembly GCA_963974985.1). Classification (GTDB taxonomy): domain Bacteria; phylum Pseudomonadota; class Gammaproteobacteria; order Francisellales; family Francisellaceae; genus CAUZSH01. The sequence continues at coordinate 1,907 of CAXBFV010000163.1, forward strand.
AAAAAATGAATTCGAGAAAAGACTCGATATTACTGTTTCTGATGAACTCCTTTCTAACAGCATACATCAGGATTTAAATATTCTACGCACCATCAGCCAACAAGAAAGTTTCCTCATTATTGGAACACCTGAAAAAATTAGGACTGTTGAGGAAAAAATGAGTGGAGTCACTCAAGCTGATCATTCTGCATGGCAGGCCTTTTTGATCTCGCAAGATATTTGTGAGCTTAACGAACATAGCATTGAAAAATTTCTCCCTTCTGAAATTAACTTTTCTAAGTTTAAAGGCGTCTCTTTTGATAAGGGTTGCTTTATGGGACAAGAAGTTATTGCACGAATGCATTACCTTGGAAAATCTAAAAAGTCACTCTGCCAGGTTCAAATTACGAGCCCGCAGATTCAAGATATTATAAGCACCTCACGCATTTTAGATGCTGACGGGAAAGCTGCTGGAGAAATTGCGGCTATCGCTCACCAGGGCAAACAAAATACTAATGCTAATGCTAATGCTAATGCTTTAGCGATTATGCTTAATACCAAAATATCAGATGATAAGGCTACTTTCAGCATTGACGGTATTTCTAATTCTTCCATCACAATAGATGGATCCCGCGATCAAGTAGCGGGATAAAACACTCCTATGGCACTTAAAAAATTAAATCCCCAACAAGATGAAGCTAAAAATTATATTGATGGACCTCTGCTTGTCTTAGCCGGTGCTGGCAGTGGTAAAACCAGTGTCATTACAGAGAAGATTGCACATCTTATCCAAAACTGTGGCTACAAACCTAGCAGCATCCTTGCAGTGACCTTTACCAATAAAGCAGCTAAAGAGATGAAAGAACGCGTAGCAAAACGTCTTGAAGGGCAAAAAACACGTGGACTGCAAATTTCAACGTTCCATACACTTGGGCTGAATATCCTAAAAAAAGAAATTAATCATTTAGGCTATAAATCTAATTTCACCCTATTTGATGATCAGGATAGTTCAACACTCATGCACGAGCTGGCTTACGATGCCTTTCAGGCAACAAAGGATGTAACTAAGCAGCTTAAGCATCATATCTCTTTGTGGAAGAATGCCCTTTTATTACCTGAAGATATCTCAACTTTAGAATCTGAAACTGAACGTCAAGCTTTTGAAATTTACGCGCTTTATCAGCGTTACTTAAAAGCTTATAATGCTGTGGATTTTGACGACCTTATTTTGCTCCCCACCACCTTATTTAATAAATTTCCTGACATTCTAATGAAGTGGCAAAACCGCTTTCATTATCTCCTTGTCGATGAATACCAAGATACTAATATCAGCCAATACAAACTCATCAAACAATTAGTGGGTAATCGCAAGCAAATTACCGTTGTGGGTGATGATGATCAATCTATTTATGCCTGGCGTGGCGCACAGCCTGAAAATCTAAAAATCCTAAATGATGATTTCCCGAACTTAAAAATTATTAAGCTTGAGCAAAACTACCGCTCTTCTGCCCGTATTTTAAAAGCGGCCAATACCCTCATCGCAAACAACCCCCATGTCTTTGAAAAAAAACTTTGGTCAGATCTAGGCATTGGTGACATGATTCGAGTTTTAACCTGCACTGATGAACACAATGAAGCCCACCGCATCAGCAGTGAAATATTGTCACACAAATTCCAAAATAAAACCTTTTACAGTGACTACGCCATTTTATATCGCAGTAATCATCAATCTATTTTGATTGAAAAACAACTGCAGCTTTATCGCATTCCTTATAAACTTAGTGGCGGCACCTCATTCTTTTCTAGAGCTGAAATTAAAGATATTTTGGCTTATTTAAAGCTTATCATTAATCCTGATGATGACTGTGCCTTTTTGCGTATTGTAAATACCCCTAGACGTGAGATTGGGCCCAGCACATTAGAAAGACTGGGGGCATATTCTA
>CAXBFV010000164.1:0-3785 GCA_963974985.1 uncultured Gammaproteobacteria bacterium
CCTTATGCAAAAGGATGGTTGTTTAAAATTAAATTATCAAAACCTTCAGAAGCTGAGGCTATGATGGATACGGCGGCCTATCAGGAATGTTTAGGTGAATAATTTAAACTTGTCTGAAGAAAATCTTGATGATGGCGACTTAGTCACTCGCACTTTAGCAATGCCGGCAGATACCAACCCTAGTGGCGATATTTTTGGAGGATGGATTCTTTCGCAGATGGATATTGGGGGTGCGATTGCCGCAGCTAAAGTGGCTTCTGGAAAAATTGTTACCGTCTCTATTGATGGTATGAAATTTATTCGTCCTGTTGCGGTAGGTGATGTGGTTTGTGTTTACGCAAAATTAGTTAAGCAGGGGCGAACTTCGGTAGCTTTTCATTTGAAAACCTATGTTCATCCATTAAAAAGTAGCCATCGAGAGCTGGTTACCAAAGCAGACTTTACCTATGTGAATGTTGGCCCAGATGGGAAGCCAACGCCAATTTAAATTCATTTTTTTGGAGTATTTATGCCTTTTGTTCCTCATACGAAAACCGATATTAAATCTATGCTAGAAACCATAGGTGTAGATTCTGTGGAAAACTTATTTGATGAGGTGCCCAAAAATATTCGGGTGGAGGGTTTGCCTGATGTGGCAGATGGTATTAATGAGCTACAAATGACGAAGCTCATTAAAAAAATGACTGCAAAAGATACTGTTGATATGAATTTTATTGGTGCCGGTGCTTATCAGCATCATATCCCTGCAGCAGTCTGGGATATTACCGCGCGAGGTGAGTTTTATACCGCCTATACGCCTTATCAGGCTGAGGCCAGCCAAGGAAGTTTACAGCTAATTTATGAGTTTCAAACAATGATTGCCTCCTTATGTGGCATGGAGGTCTCCAATGCCTCTATGTATGATGGTGCTTCAGCTTTAGCCGAATCAATTTTAATGGCGGTTCGCGCAAATAAAAAAATGAAATCAAAAAAAATTCTGATTGCGGATGTGATTCATCCAAACTATATAAAGGTTATTCAATCAATGACTCGATATCAAAATATTGAGTTGGTGCAAATAGACTTTGATTTAGCATCTGGGAAGACTGTTTTTGAACAACTACAGAAATTTGATAATATCGATTTTGCTGCAGTGGTTATTCCTCAGCCTAATTTCATGGGTCAGTTGACAGAAGTTGATGACATCACAAATTGGGCGCATGAAAAAAATGCGATGGTAATTGGTGTGGTCAATCCAACCATGTTGGCATTGATGAAGCCTCCTGGAATATGGGGAGAGCAAGGTGCTGATATTGTGTGTGGTGAAGGTCAGCCTTTAGGGGTGCCGCTTTCTTCAGGTGGCCCTTATTTTGGCTTTATGACCTGCAAGATGAAATATGTTCGTCAGTTGCCAGGTCGTATTGTTGGGAAGACGACAGACGAAGAAGGAAAGGAAGGGTTTACACTCACCTTGCAGGCACGCGAGCAGCATATTCGTCGTTCTAAAGCCACTTCCAATATCTGTACAAATCAAGGTTTAATGGTGACGGCGGCAACTATTTATATGAGTTTGTTAGGGCCAGAAGGGTTAAAAAATGTGGCCATTGCCTCACACCAAAATACTATAAAGTTGGCAAATTATTTGTCTCAAATTGAAGGGGTGAAATCGCTTTATACAGAAAATCTTCTTTATGAAACAGTGATCGAATTGCCGGTGCCCGTTAAAGAAGTACTCGCGGCATTAGTAAAGCAAGGAATCCAAGGCGGTTATGATCTTTCTAACGTGCATGAAGGCTATGAAAATAAACTGCTTGTGTGTGCAACTGAGATCTTTGATGAGGATGATTTGCAACATTATGCAAAAGCATTAGAAAGTGTTTTGGTTAATATTCAACAAACAACAGCCATCGCGTAAGGGAAGACAATGTTAATTTTTGAAAAATCAGTTGAAAGTCGTAAGGCTCATGCGCAAAGCCCTTACCTTTCAAACTCTAATGTGAAAATTTCAGCGAATCATTTACGCCAAGAAAAACCTTGTTTGCCAGAAGTGTCAGAGTTAGAAGTGGTTCGTCATTACACGCAGCTTTCACAAAAGAATTTTGCAATTGATACAAATTTTTATCCATTGGGTTCTTGTACTATGAAATATAACCCAAGAGGCGCACATAAGTTGGCTTCTTTGGACGTTTTTTTGTCTCAGCACCCTCTAGCGTCATCTGCGAATCGTCAAGGCACTCTTCAATGCTTATATGAGCTGCAAGAGATCATCAAGTCAACCACAGGCATGACGGCAGTAACGTTGGCCCCTATGGCTGGCGCACAAGGTGAATTTTCAGGTGTTGCTATGATGCGCGCTTATCATCATGAACATGGTGATTTTGAGCGAGATGAAATTATTGTGCCTGATGCGGCCCATGGTACAAATCCTGCTACCGCAATTATGTGTGGTTATAAAGTTAAAGAAATTAAAACACTTACCGATAGCGGTGATGTGGATATGGCGGCGTTAAAAGTAGCATTAGGCCCAAAAACAGTGGGGATTATGCTTACAAATCCTTCAACCTTGGGCGTATTTGAGCGTCGAATTAAAGAAATTGCAGAGTTAGTGCATGAGGTTGGTGGCTTGCTGTATTATGATGGCGCGAATCTAAATGCCATTATGGGGAAAGTGCGTCCAGGCGATATGGGTTTTGATGTGATGCATCTTAATTTGCATAAAACTTTTGCAACCCCTCATGGTGGTGGCGGTCCAGGTGCAGGACCCTTAGCAGCAAACGATCGACTTAAAAAATATCTTCCGGTTCCATTGGTAGAAAAGAATATAGAAGGCCAATTTTATTTTTCAGGGCAAAAAGAACGTCCTGCAAGTATTGGGCAGTTATCTGCATTTTCTGGAAATATAGGGGTGCTATTGCGCGCTTATGTTTATGGAAGAATGCTAGGTGGCAATGGTTTAACGCGGGCCTCTGAAATGGCCACTTTAAATGCAAATTATTTAATGGTGAAATTGAAAGAGGTGGGTTTCACACTTGCCTTTCCAAATCGGCGTGCGACGCATGAGTTTATTGTGACACTTGCGCCAGAACATAAGGCGTATGGTATTACAGCTCTCGATTTTTCAAAAGCATTGCTGGACGAAGGCATTCATGCCCCGACAATGTATTTCCCATTATTGATATCAGAATGTTTGCTGATTGAGCCCACTGAAACTGAATCCAAAGCACAAATGGATGACTTCATTGAGGCAATGGTTAAGGTTCGCAAGATGATGATTGAGAATGCTCAGCAGTTGAAAGAAGCGCCTGTTTCCTTGCCTGTTAGGCGTTTAGATGATGTGAAGGCTGCTCGAGAACTAGATTTAGTGTGGACTCTTTAGGCGCTAGTCATGATTTGTGGTTTTCTGGCCATGGTCATGTATTTTTTTATTAATAGAAAGTTGGTTTAAGAAAAGCGTAAATAGAACAATAATAGTTGTTATTAAGGCAAGCAAATACATCTCAAAAGCGATGCCAACACCAATTGCTGAAACGACCCAAAGCGTTGCAGCGGTAGTAATGCCGCGCACACGATCTTTATCTTTAAAAATAATGCCACCACCAATGAATCCGACACCTGTGACAATTTGTGCTGCAATTCGAGTAGGGTCTACCACGCTATGATAATAAGCAGCTCCCTGAGCATGGGTTGAGACTAGGGCGTAGAGGCAAGCCCCTAGGCAGACCAGTGAGTATGTTCTGATACCTACAGAAGCGCCATGATATTGGCGCTCAAGTCCAATTAAAAGACCGCATAAATAAGCCATTAAA
>CAXBFV010000165.1:0-3769 GCA_963974985.1 uncultured Gammaproteobacteria bacterium
TTATGCGGGTGCGAGTTCTGTGATTAGAAAGGTGAGGTTAAAAGTTAAAGAAGGTCAATATGAAGAAGAGCTTCTACAAATTAAGCAAAGTTTGGTTATTGAGTGACATAAGTGCTTAATGCTAGATTTGACCCTGGTCTCTACTCTTCTGAAAGAGCGAAAGCAAGACGTTTAGCAAATAGTTTGACATTTGGGAAAGCAAAATTCATAAGCTCAGAGCGGCTTCCACCAATATCAGATGCTGTAACCCCGTTGACAAATAAAATTCCAAACTTAGGGTTTTCCCTTTCAAGAAGCTCTGTATAGGGCGCTTCTTTATATTTAGAGGCGTAATGAAAAGCTAGTTTATTATAGTCATTTGGATTTTCAGAAAGCCAATTCATATGTGGTGAATCAGGTGTGGTATTGATTGGTTTATCAAGCAGTGCTTTGGATGATGGCTTAGAGCTTGTTTTACTATCACAGAGGGCATGAGAAAAGTTTTTATACACACTGTCTTGTTGTGCTTTCATTTGCCAACTATCGCCAGTACCCAAGAAGTTAATCATTAGTTTCATGGTTTTTAAACCTTTTTAAGTATGATTTTAGTTATTTTAGCAAAGTTATGTTTCTGCAGTATTTCTTTTGAAAAACAAATAAAACCAATTGCATGGAGTGTGATGGTGAAAAAACAAACAGTAATTGGTGATGTTAATGTGCAAAGATAACAAGTAACCTTTTTTGTTATATAATTGAGATCTCATCATTTTAAATCTATATGAGGCTCACCAGAAACAATTTGGATTTCAGGGAGTTTGTCTGCGCAGGTATTAATTATGTTGGATATCATTTTTTGCATGGGGGGTGTCCATGTTGCCATGCATGCAAAAAAGGTAGTTACGTAAGTTGTGGCGCCAACTATTGTGACGTAGGCGGGTGCAGATGTTTGTTGACTTAAGGGTAAGGAGTGTTGGTTAGAAGGGTGATTAAATAATGTTCCATTGTTATGGGGGTGATGCAAATAGGCTTCAGAAAGTGAAGCTTCTTTGCATAGGAATGACCATAAACTACCTGAAACACCTATGGCGGCAGGCGTACAAATTAAAAAGCTTAAATTTTCTACTTTTGTAGGGCGACGATGAGGAATGTTTGACAGCGCATTAGCAACGGATAAAGAAAAAACAATAGCTGGAGGAATCATCATTGCCCCGGTAGTGGCGTAAGATCCTGCAGCCCCTAATGCTGGAAACCAATCTTGTATTTGATTGCCGGCATAAGCAGTGTAACCAGACATTTCCTCCAATGCATTGATATTGCATGCTGCATTACCAATAAAATTAAAACTGGCAGCGAGTGCAGCACCACCAACCCCCCACTCAACTTTTAAACTTTCAAAAACAAATGCTGCAGTGCAAGCGGCTGATATTCCGCCAATAATATGCGCTAATATTCGTTTAAATAAAATGGAGTCGAACTGTAAACCGTTTCTATAGCTGCCTGCTAGACGATAAAGATTTTTAGAGTTAAATATTGCAAATGTAATACAGGATAGAGCCCCTGCTGTTGCTTCAAGTCCTTTGGGGGCTTCGGTATCAAAATAAGTTTTAAGGATAGGTTGAAGATTATCAAAGTTGGCAATGCCCGTAACAGATGATCCTATTCCAATGAATGCCGCACTGATAATTAAGGCTTCTTTTTTGTAGATTGTTATGGCGCTGTTGCAGGATTTTACTTTTTCGCTGCAGGAAATTGTAACAACATGCGGATTATCTCGAGGTATAAGTGGTTGGCTTGGATCAAGCATGTTTTTTCTAAAAGTTAAAATTTAGCAGAGATTTCATGCTATATGATTTTTATTACAGAGGTGTTTCTGGAGTGTAAAAATCAGTGTTTTGCAGTGACTTTATTAGATAGCTTTGCGAGTAATAGTAAGGTCTATTGCTAAAATGGTATGCACTGAAAGAGCTAAAGCTCGTAACGGTTAGAATGTTTCCAAATTAGCTATAGCGCTTATAAAGTGCTTCATAGTTAAGGTGTTTGGAATAGACTTAATATATGCGAATGCAGAAACTTCTCTGTTAACAATAAGATTCAACGGCAGCCACTGTTGGCACAGATGTTTTTTTATATTCAAGAACAATCATATTTTTAGATTCTGCTCGCACAGATTTAGAAAATGGAACTTGAGTTAGTTCTTGTAATAGGTTTGTGTTAAACGTCTTAGGAATACCAACAAATAGGCCATTATTAAAACATGAGCAAACTGAAAGAAGAAAAGCAATTGCTCGTTCCTTTATTGGTTTATCTCGATAGTTGTTTAGGCTTGATATAATATGCGGGACTATGCGTTCACAATTTGCTCTAAGCGGGTCTAGATTATCGTGTGTAGGTACTTCGCTTCGCCCGAAGAAATGAGCTAAATTTTCTAATAATCTGCTTGAAAGAAGTAACTCTTCATCAATGGATTGTTCAATAGAATCAAATATTAATATGCATAACATGAAAATCCCAATTGGGTACTCTTTAAGATGGGACGCTTCAATAAAACGAATCTTGTCTAAATGAAGTATCTTAAGTATGTTTGATACATAGGCAATCAAACAAACGTATGTCCCGAGAGTAAGAGCTGCCCCATGATCACTCAGCTCCCAAATTTCTTTGGAGATTCTGAATTTTGTCTCTGACTCCATTCTTTGAATGCAATAGACAATACCTTTTTGTATATATGCTGGCAGTCTGGACATTGATGCGCTGTGGATCATATCGTGAAAGGGAATCGATGACAGTGGGTTGAGTTGAGCACCTGAATGATCATGAACCTTTTTGGGTCCTAGTGTGGAGTTTTTACGATCAAAAATTGGAAAGCATAAGGATCCCCAACGCTCACCACTTAAAACACCATCTTTAATTTCTTGAGGTGTTAATGATCCTAACCGTAATTTTAGCGGAGTGAATTTCCCATCAAAGCATTGGTTTAAAATACTCCAAACAGATAAGGAAGGAATACAATAGACTTCATTTTTATTGTTGCTTTTAATGAGCTCGGCAGCTGGAAATGCACGCCTTATATTATTATCAAAACGACGATCATTATGAAAGTGCTTATGCTTATATACTAAACAATATTTTTCAGACATAGGAAAATCCCCAAATTTGAAAAAATCACGCTTGAAGAGCTTTTCTATTTCGCTGTCGGCAATGAATCTATTACCGAAATCCATAAAAGATATGAATTCAAATTCATGGACGCCTTTATCTTGAAATACTTGGTGGCGCATACATTCTGTGCAAAATTGATCTAAGGTGATTTCTTTTCGATGGTATAGATGCATCAGGCCATATTCTGCTTTCCATGCGTCACGTTGAGAGCCAGTTAAAACTTTTTTATGTTTTCCAAATAACTGATATGAGGCAAGAGCGGTTTGTATGTTATCTTGTTCATAGAGCTTAATAATTTCTTTTAGCCAGTTGATCATATGTTCATTTGCAAAGCGATGTGGTTGATGTCCATGGAAGAAAAATTCTTGTTCACTATTTAACGGATGAGAGGAGGTCTGAGGCAAATGATGGTTTTTAATAAAACGATGTATGGTATTGGCTTGAGGGGTTACGTATTTATCCCATAAGTGATTTCCAATTCTTTGCGGAGGACTTGTTTTTAGCGAACCTAATTCTTGTATGCATTTTTCACAAGATGGATGGTTTGGAGGGGTGGGTATGTTACTACAATATCTACAAGGCATAATTTTGCTTTTGGCTCTAAAACTTAAGAAGTAGATGGTATAAATAA
>CAXBFV010000166.1:0-3754 GCA_963974985.1 uncultured Gammaproteobacteria bacterium
CGCGTGTTTTTTCAAGCATGATGTGGATGACAACGCCACCCAAATCGACTAAAACCCACTCGCTTTCATCTTGTCCTTCAACACCAATGATGTTGAGCTGGTTTTCTTTAGCGACGCTCACTAAATGTTGTGCGGTTGAGCGGCAATGTTGTTTTGATGTGGCGGTTGCAATGACCATATAACTCATCAATTCAGTTAAGTTTTCTACGGAAAGTGTCGTGATTTCAGTAGCTTTAATGTCTTCTAGAGTTTGGATCGTAAGTGCTAATATTTTTGAATCATCTGTCATGGGTAAGATGGGGGAGGAATAAATAAGGGGCCGATTGTATCTTAAGTTTTAAGGTTCTGCAACATCTCTTAAAAATAGCTATACTTTTGCCCCTTATCTTAAAAGATATGTGCTAGTATTTTTGATGGTAGAGAGAAATAATAATGGGTTAATTCTAATGAATAACATAAAAGGACAAACTAAGTTTTTATTAGCGGGGTTTCTGGTTTCTGGATCGCTTTTGTTATCGGGTTGTGCGGCACCTTTGATTTTGGCAGGTGCAGGTGCGGGTATTGTTGGGGCGAATGTGGCAGGTAATAAAGCGGGCACTAAAACACAGTTAAGTGATACGCAAATCAAATTTAGAGCAGTAGGTTTTCAAGCGGACTACCCAGCATTACAAAACAACTCTAATGTTGAAATAGCAGTTTATAACGGTATTGTGCTGCTTTTAGGGCAAGTGCCCAATGAGAAAATAAAAGAAGGCTTAGCGGCCAAGATTTCAAACCTGCCTGATGTCAGTGTGGTTTATAATCAATTGGTTGTTGGTAAGTCTGTAAGTCTTGGCCAGTATGCTGATGATGGCTGGATAACATCGAGAATTGTGGCAGATTTGAATGCAAATGGTGTGGGCAGTTTTAAGTTTAAGGTGATTACCGAAAGTGGTGTGGTTTATATGATGGGTGTGGTGACTAAAGAAGAAGGTTATAACGCATCGGTTATTGCAAGCGAGGTTAAGGGCGTTAAAAAAGTTGTTCAATTTTATTCTTATCTCTCAGAGCCAAGTGAAAATAATGTAGATGGGAAAGCAATTTAATCTGACAAGGTGCTATTAAATGTCTCAAGAAAAATTATATCCCGTTATTTTATCTGGTGGTTCTGGTACGCGCCTCTGGCCATTGTCTCGGAAACAGTCTCCAAAACAGTTTATTCCTCTAGTGAATGACCGTGATCTATTGCAAGATACAGTTTTACGTTTGGCGCCTTTAAATAATATTAATACCATAACCGTCGTTTGTAATGAAGATCATCGTTTTCAGGTGGCTGAGTCTTTGCGTGAGCAAACTGTAACGCCAGAATTAAATATCATTTTAGAGCCGGTTGCTCGAAATACGGCCCCAGCTATTGCTTTGGCAGCTTTAGATTTGGTAGACAAAGATAAAGATGCGGTGATGTTAGTGTTGTCTGCGGATCATCATATCAAGTACCCAGAACCGTTCTTAAAGGCGATTAAAGAAGGTGTGCCCTTTGCTCGGCGATCTAAAATTGTAACCTTTGGGGTTTGTCCAAATAAACCTCACACAGGCTATGGGTATATTAAACAAGGGCAGGCTATTGAAAGTGGCTTTATGGTCGAAAAATTTATTGAAAAGCCAGATTTAAAAACAGCGGAGTCTTATCTAAAGTCAGGTGAGTATTTGTGGAATAGCGGGATGTTCATGATGCGGGCTGATTTTTATCTTGAGAGTCTAAAGCAGTTTGATGAAATAACCTATCAAGCTTGTGTTTGCTCATATCAGGATAAATACCAAGATTTGGACTTTATTCGCGTTGGCAAAGAAGCATTTTCAAAAGCTCAGGCTGAGTCTGTTGATTATGCCATTATGGAAAAAAGCAAAGACTTGATTGTTTTGCCTTTAGAAAATACAGAATGGTCTGATGTGGGTTCCTGGGGTGAAATTTTTGAGCTTAAAGACAAAGATTCTGATGGCAATATTATTGATGGCGATGTGGTGACGGCAGGTGTAAAAAACTGTTATTTACATTCTCATGATCGTTTGCTTGCGGCAGTTGGGATTGAAAATTTGGTCGTGGTTGAAACAGCTGATGCCATACTCGTTTCTCATAAAGATGAAACCCAAGGTGTCAAAAAACTTGTTTTGCAATTAGCACAAAATAATCGTCAGGAGCTTTTGCAGCATAAAAAAGTGCTGACACTTTGGGGTTCACGTGAAGTATTGGTTAAAAGTGAACGTTTTATTGTGCAGAAACTTTATATGAAAGTAGATTGTAAAAGTGTTTTACAGATGCATTACCACAAGAGCAAACAGTTTACGGTTTTATCAGGCACTGCAAAAATAGTCTTAGATGGTGAAGAGGCAATATTGGCAGAGAATAAATCAATTACCATTGAGCCTGGCGTTAAACATCAGCTCATTAATTGTGGGAAAGTGCCGCTTGAGCTTATTGAAGTTCAATCAGGTAGTTATTTAGGTGAAGACGACATGGTGAGATTTAAAGAGGATAAGATATGAAGAAAGCATTTATTACAGGTGTGACCGGGCAAGATGGCAGCTATTTGGCTGAGCTGTTGTTAGGTAAGGGTTATGAAGTGCATGGCTTGATGCGTCGAAGCAGTCTGTTTAATACAGATCGTATTGATCACTTATATGATGGGCATCATAGCGATACAAAATTCCACCTTCATTATGGTGATATGACGGACTCTTTAAACCTTACGCGACTAATTAGTGAGATTAAGCCGGATGAGATTTATAATCTGGCAGCGATGTCTCACGTGCATGTGAGCTTTGAAACACCTGAATATGTTGCGAATGCTGATGGCATTGGGACATTAAGAATTCTTGAGGCAATTAGGATATTGGGATTAGAAAACAAGACCCGAGTCTATCAAGCTTCGACTTCTGAGCTTTATGGAAAAGTTCAGGAAATCCCACAGTCTGAAACCACGCCCTTTTATCCGCGTTCGCCTTATGCTGTAGCGAAGATGTATGCTTATTGGATTACGGTAAATTACCGCGAAGCTTATAATATTTTTGCATCAAATGGTATTTTATTTAATCATGAATCTCCGAATCGAGGTGAAACTTTTGTCACCCGTAAGATTACGCGTGCAGCAGCTAAGATAGCTTTAGGATTGCAGGATAAACTTTATCTTGGAAACTTGAATTCCCAGAGAGATTGGGGGCATGCAAAAGACTATGTAGAAATGATGTGGTTGATATTGCAAGCAGACGAAGCAGAAGATTGGGTGATGGCTACAGGTGTCACCACTGAAGTACGTGAATTTGTGCGATTGGCTTTTGCTGAAGTTGGCGTTGAGCTTGAGTTTAAAGGTGATGGTGAAAAAGAAGTGGCTTGTGTGAAAGCTTGTCATAACCCTGAATATCAAGTTGAAATTGGTAAAGAAATTGTCGCGGTAGATCCTAAGTTCTTTAGGCCAACAGAAGTGGACTTGTTAATTGGAGATCCTTCAAAAGCACACCAGAAACTAGGTTGGAAGCCAAAGTATACTTTGGAAACTTTGGTGGAGGATATGATGCAAGCTGATTTGAAACTGATGAAGAAGGATATTTATTTAAAAGAGGGTGGGTATAGGATTAATCGTCATTATGAATAAAAACTCAAAAATATACGTCGCAGGTCACAGAGGTTTGGTGGGATCTGCGATTATGCGCGCGCTTGAAAGGCAAGGTTATAAAAACACAATTACACGAACGCATGCAGAGCTAGATTTAATGGATT
>CAXBFV010000167.1:0-3754 GCA_963974985.1 uncultured Gammaproteobacteria bacterium
TGGTGGCTTATCGAACTTATCCTCATGTGGATATGGTTGAAACAGGTCAAAAGTCTTATCGTATTTTAAAAAACATAGTAGCCGGAAATAAGAAAGAAAAGGCGTTTGCCAAACTACCTTTTTTAGTGCCCATGACCTCTCAATCTACCTTAGCAAAACCATGCCGTTCCATTTTTCAGGAAATAGCTGAGTATGAAAAAAGTCACAGTGTTGAAATAGTCTTTGCTTTAGGTTTCCCATTGAGTGATATTCATGATGTGGGCCCAAGTTTAATTGTTTATGCAGAGAATAAATTCCAGTCTATTTATCACTCCGCGCGTGAAGGGGTATTTAAGGCCAAAGAACTTATAGATAATGCAATACTGGTGGATACGCAAGATAATCCTGGATGCGGTGGCTCGGGAGATACAACAGGTTTGTTGCATGAAATGATCAAACAAAAATTACCTGATGGTTTGATGGGGGTGTTATGCGACGAAGTGATTGCCAGGGAAGCTCATAAATCAGGAGTAGGGACTTTATTTCAGGCAGAGCTTGGCGCTAAAGTTTTTACAAATGGTATTGAACCCATTGCTGGCAAATTTAAAGTATTGGTTTTGTCACAAGGGAAGTTCACGGCAACAGGACCTTTCTATAAAAATGTCAAAATGGATTTGGGCCTCATGGCGCTTTTAGAAATTGAAGGTGTGCATGTATTGGTTTCAAGTCGTAAAGCACAAGCGGCAGATCGAGCTATGTTTGAACATATGGGTGTTTGTTTGGAAGATTACCGAATATTGGCCTTAAAGAGTTCAGTGCACTATCAAGCGGATTTTAATAGTTTCTCTATAAAACAGCTAATTGTGGAGTCTCCTGGGTTTAATATTGCAGATATTAAGAAACTAACTTACCAATATAAACCTGAAGGTGTTATTTGCCTTTAGGCCTCAAAGAATATAAGCTACGGGCTATAAAAACTTTCTTAATTTATTAACACGAGGATAATGAAATGAAGCCAAATCTTGGAAATATAATGCAGCAAGCGCAGCAAATGCAAGAAAAAATGAAGCAGATGCAGGACGACCTTGTTAATATGGAAGTTAATGGTGAAGCGGGTGCTGGTCTGGTTAAGATCTGTATGACGGGTAAGCATGATGTGAAGCGTGTTGAGATTGATCCTTCGTTAATGTCAGAAGATAAAGAAGTGTTAGAAGATTTGATTGCCGCAGCCGTAAATGATGCCGTACGTAAAGTTGAAGATGTGTCTCAAAATAAAATGGGTGGTATGACCGAAGGTATGGGACTGCCAGAAGGATTTAAACTACCTTTCTGATGAGTGCTTTTTCCCCCTCTACCTTACAATTAATTAAAGCGCTTCAGGCAATGCCAGGTATTGGCAGGAAATCTGCACAGCGCTTGGCTTTGCATTTATTAGATAAAGATCGTTCGGCAGCTGTTAATATTCAAAATTCTATTTCTCAAGCGCTGGAAAATGTCGTGTACTGCAAACAATGCCAGTTGTTATGGGATGAAGATATTTGTCATATTTGCACTAATCCTAAGCGTGATAATGGGCAGCTTTGCGTAGTGGAGTCGCCATTAGATATGATTGCTATTGAAGAATCTATGGCTTATAAAGGCCGTTACTTTGTTCTGAATGGTAAAATATCTCCGTTAGATGGCATTGGTCCAACAGAATTAAAACTGCCACTTTTAAAAGAAGTGGCAGCAACAACTAAAGAGTTGGTCTTGGCAATTAATCCTACTGTTGAAGGGGATGCCACGGCACATTTTATTTTAGAGATGTTTAAAAATACGGATCATAAAATTACACGTATTGCTTATGGCGTACCTTTTGGCGGGGAGTTGGAGTACTTGGATCAACAGACTCTATTTCATGCTTTTACAACTCGCTCAGACATCTAGTCTTATAAATCAACAGTCTTTATTAAAGTGGCAAAAAAGGAAACTCATTCAGAATAGTACAAAAGAGTTCAGCCGTTTTTTCAGTATCATATAAAGCGCCATGTGCTTGAGATTCATCAAATTCAATATTCGCTTTTTGTAGCGCTTTAGCCAAAACTGTTTCGCCATAAACAAGGCCACCAAGGGTTGCTGTATCGAAAGTAGTAAATTTATGGAAAGGGTTATTTTTTAGATTATTACGTTTCACGGCAGCTTTGATAAACCCTAAGTCAAAAGTAGGGTTGTGTCCTACAAGTATGGCTCTTGTGCATTTGTGCTTGGTAAGTTGCGTTTCGATATTCTTAAATAATTTTTTTAAGGCTTCAGATTCTTTTGATGCAAATCTTAGTGGGTTTTCGGGCACAATATTATTAATAGCAAGTGATGCCGGGTCTATATAAGTATGCGGATGCGGATGAATATGGTAGTGCTCTGTATTTTCAAAGACATATTTTCCTTTGTCATCAATGGCAATATAGGAGGCGGCTAATTCAAGTAAAGCATGATTTTGAGCATCTAGGCCACCTGTTTCAACGTCAATAACGATGGGAAGGAAGGTGCGAAAACGATTTTTTATTTGTTGGCTGCTACTCATAAATTTAAAAGCCTATAGTTTGTGTCATCTTGTGACATATTTAAGGAGAAGAAAGTTTTAAAGTGAATACTCCAATCAAGTCGGAGTATGACGTGTTTCAAAACTATTGTTTTTCAAAAAGTTCTTTGATGCCTTTCTTTGCTAAAGAAAGCATAGACATGAAGGCTTCTTCACTAAAAGGGTCTTTTTCAGCAGTACCTTGGATTTCAATGATCCCACCTTGATCTGTCATGACAATATTCATATCTGTATCTGCATCAGAATCTTCTGGGTAGTCTAAATCTAAAACAGATTGATCCTTATAGATCCCAACAGAAATTGCAGCAACTTTAGCAGTAAGAGGTTTGGCATCTTCAGCAATCATTTTATTTTCTTTCATATATTGAATAGCATCTTCAAGTGCCAAACTCGCACCGGTAATCGCGGCTGTTCGTGTGCCACCATCCGCTTGGATAACATCACAATCTAAACGAATGGTGTAATCTGGAATTTGAGTAAGGTCAACAACCGCACGCAATGAGCGCCCAATAAGGCGTTGAATTTCTTGGGTGCGACCACTTTGCTTTCCGCGTGCGGCTTCGCGGTCCATGCGACTGTGTGTAGAACGAGGAAGCATCCCGTATTCAGCCGTTAACCAGCCTTGCCCGGCATCTTTTAAAAACCTAGGGACGCCTTTAATAACGGAAGCATTACAAAGTACTTTCGTTTCACCAAAGGTTACAAGTACGGAGCCTTCAGCATGTTTGGTAAAGTTACGCGTAAAACTAACATCTCTAAGTTGATCGTTTTTTCTATTACTAGGTCTCATGATTATTTATCCTTAATGGGTAAGAAGATTTAAATTTAACGAGAGACATTGTCATTCCTGTGTAGACAGGAATCCAGTCATTTCAATCAAATATTTCTGAAATGCCGTAATCTCTCATTTGTATCGGTATTCATTTTACTTCATTTGTGAAATAATACCGGCAAATTTCGAGTATCTGTTTTTACTATAATGGCAATAACAATAGAAATACTGAGTGACGTCGACTGGAAAGAAGATCTTCTTTGCCAAGAAATTTCGGCACCTGAGTCTTTATTGCCATGGCTGCTAAAGGTTTCCAAACTAAGTCGCAGTTTAAATCAAGTGTTTTCAAAATGGCAGTTAGAGCTATTGCATCATGGTGATTTACAGCCAATGCAAGACGAGCTGGATTTGCTTGATTCTAACGA
>CAXBFV010000168.1:0-3732 GCA_963974985.1 uncultured Gammaproteobacteria bacterium
TCCTTTTTTAATTCTGGCTCATGATGAATTTACAGAAAGAATGTTACACTACCTAAGGGTGGGTGCAGTAGATGAAAAAAACAGGGCTTACGGAGTATGTGAACTTGTCAGATACTAACTATGATCAACGAGTTGAGGATGAGCAATCAAATGAGGATCAGGTAGCAATTTATACCAGAAATCAGAAATGGGGTGGGAATAAAAAATGGTTGGCTGCAGCCATGACATTTTCGGCATGCTCATCTTTAACAGGTTATGCAAATGGCGAGTCCATAAAAAAGTTCCAAGAATTAATGAGCGGGCAACCAGGCCATGATGAATACCTTATACCAATGGGGGTTATGTCTTGCCTGATTTTTACCATTTTTAATGAAAATAATGCTGATAAATATGTAAAACGATGGTCAGAATATGGAGATTCTGATGGGGTTAAGTATCGACGGAATGAATTTGGGACATGGGTTACACATATTTTTGGAGCGATGGGTGCCTTAGCTGGCGGGGCATATGTTTATAATGGTTTAAACACAACTTTTACACCAGAAGGAGCGGTTGTAGTTGCTACGTTTAATGTTGCAGCAAATATTGCATGTAATACGAATAGTCTTTATGACCTCAAGAAATCTATAACTTGCAGTAGGCCCACTGCTGTGGAGGTTTGTCTTAAATTTGGAGCTGGATTTCTTGCACTTCTTGCAAGGACAAATTATGTGATCGGTGCAGGGCGAGCGCTGACATCTCTAGGAGCTCAGCCATCTTATGCATACCCTGCGTCAGCACTTGCATTTATGCCGCAAATTATTGTATTTGCAATGGCGTGTGATAGCGTGATAAAAAAATTGAAATGCCCTTCTTTGTCTGATTGTTCTGCGCTCAGTTTTAGTGGCACAGGAGTTAAAGTATTAAGTGTTTTATATATGTTTCCCGCCGTTTCTGGGTTAAGTGCAGGGCTCCCAGCTCGTATTTGTGAGGCAGCGTCAAGAAATTCTTCTATCCATAATATTACTGGCAATGCTACATTGACGCCTATGTCTTCTTGCTCTTTTTTTGACGATTCAGCAAATATGGCAGAGCCTGTCTATTATGCGATCCTTAATGGTGCAATATTTTTATTAACAGCAGTGACTTGTTATGCAGCATGGTATCCTTCAGTTGTGAGAACAACTCAAAGTCTTTATGACTTTATTTCTGGAAAATGTACTAAGGAAAACAAGGTTGATCAGTTGGGTCGCGGTGGCAGATATGAAAGCGATGATCTCCTTAGTGATAATAAGAAGTATGGGTATTGGGTTTTGTAAAAAATTCAAGGGGCGGGTTAAACCTAGAAACTCAGCTCTGAGATTATGATCATAAATTAATCTAAAAGTCTAATATGTGGGATATAAAGAATGATTCCAATCAGTTAAGTTTAATTTAGTTAATTTTTTATTTTACTAAATGGGGATTATAAATTATGAGGTTTACACGTGAACAAGAGTCTTATGATCAGAGGCGCTGGATTTTCGACTTTCAAGAGTTTGTATTAATATTATCCAGGAACATAAAAAAGATTCCCCACTACGATAAGTTTAATGAAATATATAGGGCGAGGATTAGTGAGTGTCATATAATTAATAACCCTTATCATTGCGGTCATATGGATGCTCAGGCAGATTGTGTTGCTCTTTCCGTTGTTGATGCAATAGGATTTGAGGGTTTACATCATACTCCATTAGATGGGTGTAGAAAAATGGGCCGTTATTTTAATGCTTTATTTTTAGCATTACTTGACCCTGCACTCCCATCTGAATTTTTTGGACTTGTGGCTTCGGCAGTGTTCCAGGTGCACGTAAATGATCATGTGAAACTTTTTTTTGCAATACAGGCTACTAGAATCCTGAAAGCCTATATGGCTTTACCATTCAAGGCTGAAGATGAGGGGACCTGTTGTGCGCGCTATTTCATAAGTACAGGAAAATATATTAAACAGTTGGAAAATAAGGTGCATGAATATAGGAAGAGCAATGAGGAGTATCGATCTGAAAAGGCTAAATTCGAGGAGTCTCAGATCAAAAATAAACTCCAATATCAAGACTTGTCTAGGACGGTTACTCGTAGTCTTGTAGATGTAGTATTAGCCGCCGCAAAAGGCTATGCCGAAGCTAAAAATACACAGATTTTTCAATGGAAAGATTCTAACAAAAAAGTTATGCAAAAGTTTAAGGCGTTTGGGGTGCAGGTTACTGCTTCTGCATATACGATAGACGCACATTTGTACTCGCTTCAACCAGAATCCATTGTTGAAATGATTAACGATATGCTAAATGATTGGCATAATGAAATGGGCAAAACATCAGATGCAGTGAAAGTGCTTAACGAAAGATTTTCTGCTGTAAGTGAATTTATTTTCCCTGTGGGGGATAAGAAGATAGACCTTAGGGCTGATGTAAAACAAAATCTTATAACTGCAAGAGCAACTGGTGCCTCATTTCACGTGAATTCCAACCTCCAAAGTCCGCTGCTATATGATTTGCAGGTTGCCCATCTAGATTTTTATTTTCACCAGCTTACTGACTGGCTTACTTTGCTTTGGGCTCAAGCGCAAGTAGGCTTTCTAGGCAATAATGTTATGATGGCAAATTATATTGCTAACAACCTTCCTTATTTGGCAAACGCAAAAAATGAAAACGAGCTTAAATATCTTTTGCAAAATGCTCAGGCCATCTATAGTAGTCTTCAACCAAATGAAAGGGGCGAATTTAGTCTACTGCTTGCAGATAGTTTAGCTTGCATAAATGGCGGGGATAAAGAACGCATAAAGCATGCATTTACAGAGTTAATGCTTGTACTTGAGGGTCGTTCTCGTGTTGCTAATCCTGATAGGAGAGGAATTCTCTGTCTATGCTTGAATGCTCATATTATACCAGAGCAGCAACTTTCTGGAGCAACAAGTGCAGGAGGAAGTTTTAGTAGGTTGTTAGAGACTCCTGGTTCTGGAGGGTTTACGTCTGCTAATACTAGTGGGTTGTCAGAGACTTCTGGAGGGCTGACGGCATCAGCGTTCGGTAATGCTAGTGGGTTGTCAGAGACTTCTGGAGGGCTGACGGCATCAGCGTTCGGTAATGCTAGTGGGTTTGATCAGAGTCGTAGTGAAAATCCTTTTTCCTCATCAAGCAGTATATCGCCGTCGTCTCCAGTTAATCATGTGGTAGCTACCGCCGGGGGGGGGGATTCTACTGCTAGGCGTTTATCTTTTGGACAAACAGAAGAAATTTCTGTCATCAGTTATAAGGAATATGTTGACCAGGTGCAACGCATAGCTCAGAGCTATACCAGCACGCATCTAAAATCTACCTTTGTGCCAAATTTTTTTACTTCTAGTATTTCTGATGCAAATCGGAAGGCTTTAAGTGCTATTTACAAAAAACTTGAGCCATTGGTGCATGGTAGTGTTGTGGAGAATGCTTCTTTCCAGGCTCTTCAAGCAAAAGTTATAGGCGGGAAAGAGTTATGGACTACTTCTTATGAGGTGGTGATGCTTTGTGTGGATGGCTTAATTGATACAGGTAAATGCTATGCTCAACCCAGTCATTTTCTCTCAGCACCTGGTAATGCCACAATGTCAATCCATAAGATTATGGTATTAACTTGTTTTTATTCTGTTTTTGAAGTTTTGGAGTCTATCAGGCCGAAACAGAATTCTCCTGCTGCTGTTCCTGTTCCTGCAGAAAATTTATACCAAAGAATAAGAAG
>CAXBFV010000169.1:0-3705 GCA_963974985.1 uncultured Gammaproteobacteria bacterium
TTTTGATTGCTGAGGTTATTGTGGCATATTTGCTTTTACATTCTTCCGGTGGGATTAGTTTTGTTACAGGTTTTGCCACTGTATTTACGCACTTAATGAATTATGCGGCACATGGAACAAACTTCGTTTTTGGTAATCTAGTAAATGGCAGTGCTTTCTCTTTTTTCCTTAACGTCTTGATGCCAATTGTATTTATTTCTGGCTTGATTGGCGTATTGCAATACTTGCGTGTGTTGACTTATTTCATTAAAGGCATTGGTTGGGTGTTGGCAAAAATAAGTGGTATGGGGAAGCTCGAGTCTTTTAATGCCGTGAGTTCTTTAACACTGGGCCAGTCTGAAAATTTTATGATCTATAAAAAAGTAATGGGCGCGATTTCGGATCGGAGAATGTATACATTGGCTGCCACAGGAATGTCCACGGTTTCTATGGCTATCGTGGGTGCTTATATGAAGCTTATTCCGCCTGAGTATGTGGTAACAGCTTTAGTGCTAAACATGTTCAGTACCTTTATCGTTTTAAGATTGATTAACCCTTATGACTATGAGGCTGAACAGGATGTGGATGAGCTGTTTGACTATCGAGGAGATCATCAGTCTTTTTTTGAAATGTTTGGGGAATATTTATTAGGCGGTTTTAAAATTGCGATTATCATTGCGGCAATGCTGATTGGATTTGTGGCGCTTATTTCAATGTTAAATGATATTTCTTTGCAGGTTTTTGGATTAAGTTTTCAGGATATTTTAGGGTATGCTTTTGCACCTTTAGCGTGGATGCTGCACATCCCAAATAATGAAATCCTGCAGGCTGGAAATATTATGGCAACAAAAATTGTTTCCAATGAAATTGTGGCCATGTTTTATTTGAAAAAACATATTCATGAATTTTCAGCGCATAGTATCGCTGTGATTTCTGTGTTTCTGGTTTCTTTTGCAAACTTCGGTTCAATTGGTGTAATTGCCGGGACTATTCACGGGTTGAATGAGGAAAAAGGGAAGTTTGTCGCACGCTATGGTTTAAGGCTGCTTTTGGGTGCCACGATGGTGAGTTTTTTGTCGGCATTGATTGTGAGTATTATTATTTAAGTCGAACAACTAATACATCTGTATCCGCATGATGAAGCACTGCATTGGCCGTTGAGCCTAAGAAAAAACGTCCAATTGCACTGCGCTGATGACTGCCAAGGATGATTAAATTGTGTTGATTATCTTCTGCTTTTTTAGTGATTTCATAGGTGGCTTCCCCTGTGATGCAACTGTAATGATCACCTAGATCATAACTCTGGCACCACGCAGCCAGTTGCTTTTCTGCATTTTCTTTTAATTCATGATGCATATCTGGAATGATGCCATAAGTGCTGACGGCTATGGTGGGATCTGCTTGAACCTTTAAAGTATGAATTTTCCCTTCATAGTGTTGCGCAAAGCTTTTTGCCTTATTTGCTAATTTATAACTTTCGGCTTCAAGATCCGTGGCAAGCAAAATATTATTATAATGGCTGGCAGAAACAGGTTTCCCTTTCCCAAGCCGAACAGTTAAAACATCACAAGGAGACTGATGGAGTACGCTATTTGAGGTGGAGCCTAGAAGTAGGTTCAAACCATGATTGCCATGAGAGCCAAGGACAATTAAGTCTATGGGATTTGATTTTGCATATTTAATAATTTCCCCGTGAGAGCTGCCCGTGTGGGTAACCGTTTTTAGTTTTGAGACGTTTAGCTTTTCGGCTTCTTCCGTTAACTTTTGAGAGACCTCTTCTTCTAGAGACTTTTGATATTCATTGGCCATGGGGATCAATTCAAGTGGTGCGTTTAATGCCATCATAATGGTGAGCGAGGCATGATGCTTCTGTGCTAACTTTTCAGCAGTATGTAAGACGTGATGAAAGTCTTCATAAATATTGATGGCCACTAAAATATTTTGATATTCATTTCCAATTTTCATGAGATTAGCCTTGCTGTTGTTAAAGTTGAAAACGCTCTTGTCTAAAACTATAGCGGTTATCGATAAATTTTGCATATTTTTAGTTGGTGGTAAGAGTTTTGTAAATAGATTGAATTTAGTATAAAAAATCGAGATCATGCAGTCTTAAAAATATAAACTAAATGACCTTCTTTAATGATATTTTATGATTTAGGTCTATTATTTGTATAATAGGAGATTATTTCTGGATCAATTGAGTCCAAAATAGTTTGAATTTTAATGTAATAATATAGGAAATATTGAGAGATATGTTAGTACCAGAGCTCAGTGAGTTGACCCTCGATCTATCAAGAATACAGTTTGCTTTTACGGCAATGTTTCACTTTTTATTTGTGCCCTTGACACTTGGTTTGTCTTGGATTCTTGTTGTGATGGAGGCTGCGTATTTAAAAACAGGCAAACAAGTTTATCGAGATATGGTAAAGTTTTGGGGCAAGCTTTTTGCCATTAACTTTGCGATGGGGGTGCTTAGTGGCATCACCATGGAGTTTGAGTTTGGATTAAATTGGGCTTATTTTTCAAGGTTTATTGGTGAAAGTTTCGGGAGCATCTTGGCGATAGAGGGAATCACTGCTTTTATGATTGAAGCGATTCTTTTTGGTTTGTTTTACTTCACTTGGGATAAAGTCAGCAAAAAAACACATTTTGCGATCACTTTCTTTTTAGCGTTAGCCACTAATATGTCTATTGTGAACATTCTCGTTGCAAATAGTTGGATGCAGCATCCAGTGGGCTCCGTATTGAATCCAGAAACAATGTCTATGCAGCTTTATAGTTTTGCCGCGATGTACGGGCAGCAGTTGGCTCAAATTAGAGTGGGGCATGTGGCCTTTGCAGGTTACATCGTAGCTTCTACCTTTGTGATGGGCATAAGCTGTTGGTATTTGTTGAGAAAGCGTGATGTTGGTTTTGCAATGCGTTCTTTAGCTGTGGCTGTTGGCTTTGGTTTCTGTGCTTCTATTTTCACCTTCTTTTTAGGAGATGCAAATGGTCTTGTGGTTGCGAAAGAAGAACCTGTCAAAATGGCGGCAATGGAAGGTCAATGGGAAACTCAGCAAGCGCCTGCGTCATGGGTTGCCGTGAGTTGGATTTCACAAGTCGATGAAAAAGATGAATATGCTATAAAAATTCCATGGATGTTGAGTTTGATTACCGATCATAATCTTACTGGAACCGTTGAAGGTTTAAAGCCTATCATGGCTGAAAATCGTGAACGCATGAAAGAGGGCTTGGTTGCGTTGAAAGCATTAACGGCAATTCGTAATAAAGTAGGCACGCCAAAGGATTATGCGGTTTTTGATCCTAAGAATATGCTAACAGCCAAATATCGAGATAACATCGGTTATGCATTCTTGTTAGAAAAATATACTAAGACACCTTTTAACGCCACGCCTCATCAAGTAGAGCTGGCCCTCAAAGACAGTATTCCTTTTGTCCCAGTATTATTCTACGGGTTTAGGATTATGTTAGGATGCTGGGGATTATTGATCTTAATCTTTATTTTAAACTTCGTGTTTACCTTAAGAGGGACGGTTCAGAATAAACCTTGGTTATTAAAAGCGGCTTTATTCGCGATTCCTTTGCCTTATATTGCAGCGGAAGCCGGATGGGTGATCGCTGAAGTGGGGCGCCAACCTTGGGTGATTAAAGGGATTATGCCGACCTCGATGGGGGTATCGACATTAGATTCGATAAGTTTGATTTTCAGCTTAGGGTTCTTTG
>CAXBFV010000170.1:0-3701 GCA_963974985.1 uncultured Gammaproteobacteria bacterium
ATTTACATATTTTCAGGCATCTACCACTTAGCCAAACCATTCTTGCCTCAACATTATGCTTAGCCGCAAACGCCATTAGTCAGCCATTTTTTGGAAAAATTGCAGATACTATCGGGAAAGTTAAACACTTACGTATAGGTCTAGTCCTTGCGTTAATTGGTCTAATTAGCGTTATGATATTACTCAAACACTCAAGTGGGCTCACAACGATCATGATTGCGATGGTGCTTCTTGGCTTGATTATTGCCTTTGCCCTTGCCCCACTTAATGCCCTTGCCATTTTACAATTTAAACCTGAACACCGCATGAGTGGTTTTGGTGTATCTTTCAACATTGTTATGGCACTCATTGGTGGCACCACGCCTCTGGTGCTTACGGCACTTTTTCATTGGAGTGAAGTGTTTGTACTGATTTATTTTTTGATTGCTATTGGGGTTGGGTATCTAATGTCTAGGTTAATACATTTTTAAAAAGAATATTTATAAACACTTGCCACAATGGTAATCAAAATTAAAAAACGACCCATTCAATTAACCATAACTTCGAAAACAATCAAAACAATGCTATCTTTACAATCTTAAAAATAACTTATAGGTAAAACTTTAAATGGGTGTGTTATCAGAGTTAGAAAGCTATGTAAGAGAATTTGACAGCGTAACGGCTTGGTCATTCTACAGACTAAACTTTTTATCCCCCGATACATTTATGGCCTTAAACGAATACAGCAATAGATTTTCATCTCAGTTAGCTAAAAATTTGCGGTCAATTATATTCAATACAAACACCAGCCCTCTTAAGATGATTATTGAGATGGTACTTAAAAAAAGCATTCAGAAGCATGGCCTAGAAAAAGTAATTTCTATTGCAAAAAAAACCTTTCCTAAATTAGCTACAATAGGATTTGGAATGCTTACCGTCAGCACAGTAATTAAACTTATATCAAAAAATATAGTCTTTGATATTATTTCATCTGCATTTTTCAAAAAATTTATTTCATCAGGCGTTGGAGAAAAAGTTGCTACTGTATCTGAGTTTGCCTTAGCTTCTGGAATTACAGGCTTATACAAATTTGAAGCAATGCAAATACATTCAATGAAAGCATATGTATGGTTATCTCAAAATGACCCTGGTCTTGGTCACAGACTTGTTACTAGAAATATTGATACATTGTTCTTTTTTGTTTTTAAAGACCTAGCACCGTTTATAAAAGGTAAGTCAAAATGATTCAAACTATAAAGAAATATATTATAGAGTATTTATATATGGCTGTTTTTTTTATCTGTCTAATAGGTTCTTTTCTATTGATAGGTTACTTTTGTGTCCCAGATGGAGAGATCAGCATCTTAATCACAATAGGATGGATTCTAGCTTCAGCCGCTGCCTGCTTCATAGAGTTTTATTTGTTTATTAGCCTGATGAATAAATTTAAAAAGCGCTAGTCTCTTTCACAATACCAGTAGTGTTTGTAACTTTATTATCATGAACTATTGTCTCAAACTCATAATCTAAATGAAGTTTCCCTCCATCTTTAGAGTCATGTGACTGTTCCATATTAGCGGCCAATAGCGTGCCATTTTTCGCAGTGTATGTGCCTATTACAGAACTTAAACCCCCTACAGAAGCTCGGTCAATAATAGTTATCATAAGCTCTTCAACCTCATCATTTAGATTAAAGACATTAAATGCTGAGGAAATAGTTGGCTGATATGCAGGAACGGTTAAAAATAAAGCAAAAGAAATACTGCCACCTCTACTACTAGTGCCACTACTCTGAGATGTTTGAATATTCCAGCCATAATCTAAAACTAAAGTTGAGTTTTCACCATTCTCTATGGTTATATTGGAGTTTCTGCCAGCAATTTCCTTGCCACCACATTTAAGAAAAAACTGACCATTACTTTTTGTTTTACATGCTGCATAAATTGGCATTTTTATATCCTTGAATTTCAAACTATAAAAAATAATATCACCTATACAGACTATTTTACACCTACACTCATAATCTGTGCTATTCTGACTTTTTATTCTTTCAAAGATAAAGTCACATTCATTCAGAACATCGCCAATTATTTTCTGTTTATTCTGCAATCAAAAACCAATCACTCGATCCATTCGCTTAGCCAATCCTTCATTATGCGTCACAAGAATAACCGTCTTACCTCGCATGACTTTTTCTAAGGCCTGAATGGTTTTAGCTTCGGTAATACTATCTAAACCTTCCGTCGGCTCATCCAAAATCAAAATAGGTGCATCACGTAATACGGCTCGCGCCAAGGCCAGACGTTTTTGTTGCCCACCTGATAAGGCTTGGCCCTGTTCACCCGTCCAGGTTTCTAAGCCTTCTGGTAAAGACTCCACAAAAGTTCTTAAGTCGACCACTTCAAGCGCATGCATCATTTCTTCAATGGTCGCTTCAGATTTTGCAAGTTGTAAATTCTCACGAATACTGGCATTAAAAATATGCGGGCGTTGCGCCACCACCGTCATGAGTTGTCTGAGCTGATCTTCAGAAAAATGCTTAATGTTTTCTCCACCAATGGTAATCTCACCTTTCTGGCAATCCCATATGCGCGCCAAAAGATGGATGAAAGTTGATTTCCCAGAGCCTGTATGCCCCGTGACAGCGACACGCTCACCTTCTTTAATGACCACATCATAATCATCAAATACCTTTTGCTTTGCCTCATAGTTGAAGGTCACTTTTTTATATTCAATATCGTAATGCGTGAGAGTAATTTCTTGATCTTGCTCAAAAGACACTTCCGGTTTAGCATTTGTGATATGCAATAAACGCTTGGCCGCACTCACTGTTTTCCCTAGATATTGATAGGCCACAGGCAAGGGTGCGATGGCTTCAAAAAAGGCCATCACCCCTAAAGCAAGCAAAGCAATCATCGCACCACTTAGCTGCCCTGAAGAAACGGCTTTTACTGCCAACCAGGTTACCCCTAAAAGGGTCACACCCATGGCGAGCGACATGAGTGCTGCACCCACGCCCGTATATAGGCTCATTTTTTGCTGTTGCTGAATAAGCTTAACGTTTTCCACATCTACTTTTTCAAGATGAGTTTCATCTGCTGAAAAAAGTTTCAGCTCTGCTAATCCTTGGATGTGTTCCACCACTTCAGATTTTAGATCTGCACTGGTATCGGTAATCGCATTGCCTGTTTTCTTGGCTAACAACATCACGCATAAGGGGATAATAAAAGCGGTCACTAAAATCATTACCACCGAAAATAACGCAATTGCCTTATCAAAGAAGCTATAAAAAATGCCAACAAAGATTGCGACTAAAAGCACCACAATACTGGGCGCCATCACACGAATATATAAATTATCCAAGGCATTAATATCATTGACGATACGACTCAACAAATCACCACTTCTAAAACGCATCAAATGTGCAGGCGCCAAAGGCTCAAGCTTTTTATAAAACCAAACCCGCATATCAGTCAAGATTTTAAAGGTCGCTTCATGGGTTGCCAAACGCTCTCCATAACGTCCTAAAATTCGACTGAGTGAGAAAAAGCGCACGCCTGCGGCCGGTAAAAAGAAATTAAATTGTGAGGCTGCGGCATAAGAAAGACTGGCAGAAGCTGCGGCCGAGATAAACCACCCAGAAAGCGTCAATAAACCAATGCTTGCTAAGATTGTAATGAATGACAGCATCACCCCTAACACCAACCACCAAAGTTGCTGCT